>CALXBJ010000063.1 GCA_944386515.1 uncultured Pygmaiobacter sp. | reverse complement strand
ATCGGCACCAGCCCGAACCCGCTGATCAAGAACACCACCCCCGACCTTGAGACCAACCGCCGCGGCTGCTTTGTCGTCAATGAGGAGATGCACACCTCGAAGGAGGCCGTCTGGGCCGGCGGCGACGCCGTGACCGGCGCCGCGACCGTCATCTCCGCGATGGGCGCGGGCAAGAAGGCGGCAGCCGCCATCTGCAGCTACCTCGACGAGAAGTGATCTTCTCCCACAAAAAAGCATTTTAAATTGATCCCGCCGGGCCCCTTGTGCACGCTGCACAGGGGGCCCGGCTGCTTTCTGCGGCGCGTTCGGCCGGTTCTTTTTCTCCCGCTTTTCGCATAAACCTTTTGAAAAAGCAAAAAACGGGGAGAGACAGGATGGAGCAGTGGATCAAAAGCGAGCCGCCACAGGCCGAGACACAGCCGGGCGGCGGGGAAAAGACCGTCTTTCGCGCGGCAGGGAGAAAAGGGGACAGAAAACGTGAGGAGGATCAGGTCAGCCCGGTGCTGACCGTCCAGATGGTCTTCTGCCTGCTGGTCGTCCTCTTTGTCCTGCTGACCCGCAGCCTTTCTCCCGAGACATTTGAAAAGCTGGGACAGGCCTACCAGAAGATGCTGACCGAGGGGATCTCCCTCACCAGCAGCGGGGAGCTGTTCCGCTTCGCCGGGCTGCGGGTCGACGACCTGCGCGAGCAGCTGCGCGAGGTCCTCGCGCGGCTTGAGGGGGACAAAAAGACGGAAGAGGGCGAGCAGGGGAGCGGCGGGCAGGAGGGCGATGCCTCCACCGGCACGGCAGCGCAGGCGGGGCAGGAGGAGAGCGAGCTGCTGGGGCAGGGCGGCGAATATGAGATCACCCATGCCGCGTATCTCAAAACCGTCACGCTGGCAGACTACACCCTCAGCGACCGGCCCCATCTGCCGGTGGAGGGGACGCTGACCTCCCCGTTCGGCTATCGGGTTCACCCTATTACCGGGAACACGGATTTCCACACCGGGGTGGACCTCGCAGCCCCGATGGGGACCGAAATCGGGGCCGCTTGGGCGGGTGTTGTCGCCGAGACCGGCGCCGACAGCGTCAACGGCAACTATGTCAAGGTGATCCATTCAGGAACCGTCTGTACCAGCTACAACCACCTGTCCCGCATCGATGTCTCGGTCGGGCAGCGGCTCTCCCGCGGGCAGACGCTGGGGCTTGTGGGCAGTACCGGGGTCTCCACCGGGCCGCACCCGCATTTTGAGCTGCTGATTGACGGGGTGCGGGTCGACCCCGCAAAGGCGCTGGGTCTGTGAGCCGTCGCACACCGACCCGGTCGCCGGTCTTTCTGCTCGCGCTCCTGACCTTGGCGCTGCTCTGGGACGCCTCCGGCTTTATCAAGCTCTCGCTCCTCTGCGCGCTGCTGCATGAAGCAGGGCATTTTTTCGTCTTTTGGCTGCTCACCAAAAGGCCGCCGCGGATCTCCTGCTCGCTGGTGGGATTCCATCTTGAGATGGACGGGGTCTTTCTCCGCCCGCGCAGCGAGAACCTGCTGCTTGCCGCCGGCCCCGCGGCAAACCTGCTCGCCGCAGCGGCGGGTTGGGCCTTTGTCTGCCGCCGCGCGAGCTATCTTGGCTACTTTTTTCTCTGCGAGAACCTCTGCATGGCGCTGTTCAACCTGCTGCCGGTGCATTTTCTCGACGGCGGCAGGCTGGCGGCAAATCTCATCGGCCCAATGCGCCCGAGGCTGCTGCGCGCACTCTCTGCGCTGAGCTGCTGCATCATCGCATTGCTCGGCGTCGCCGCGCTGGTGCTTTGGGGGGCGGGGCCGTTCTTCCTCGCGGCGTTTTTGGCGATGACCGCCGCGCTTTTTGCAAAGGCATCCCGGCCATAATCGGGATATGCGCGGGTCGGCTTTCTGTGGGGCCGCCCCGCTTTTTTTGCGATTTTGTTGAAGAATACACCGGATTTTGATATAGTATTACAGTACGAAAAATGTATCATGCCGGCAGGCAACGGTGCGGCCCTTTGGCGCTGCGCCGGCCGGCCGGTTTTGCTGGAGGCGTGAAATGATCGACAAAAAGCTGAGAAGGGCGCTGCTTGCCGTGCAAAAGCCGGGCCGCTATACCGGCGGCGAGCTGGGCAGCGTCTATAAAGACCCCCAAAAGATGGACTGCCGCTTTGCATTCTGTTTCCCGGACACCTATGAGGTCGGGATGTCCTTTCTCGGGATGAAGGTGCTCTATGAGATCCTCAACGCGCGGGAGAACATCTGGTGCGAGCGGGCATTTATGCCGTGGGTCGACATGGTCGAACAGATGCGCAAGCTGGAGATCCCGCTCTTCTCGATTGAGAGCAAGACGCCGCTGTCCCAGTTTGACATCGTCGGCTTTACGCTGCCGTATGAGCTGTCCTATTCCAACATCCTCGCGATGCTGGACCTCGCCGGCATCCCGTTCTATGCCAAGAAAAGAGGGCTGGACCAGCCGCTGATTGTCGCCGGCGGCCCCTGCACCTGCAACGCCGAGCCGGTGGCGGATTTTTTTGACGCGATCATGCTGGGCGAGGGGGAGGAGCAGCTGCCTGCGCTCTGTGATGCGGTGATTGACGCAAAGCGGCGCGGCCTGTCAAAGGAGGAGCTGCTGCTCAACCTGTCCAAGATCAAGGGTGTCTATGTCCCCTCGCTGTATACGGTGCGGTACAACCCCGACGGGACGGTCAAGCACGTCACCGCCCACAAGGGCGCGCCGCGGGTGATCGAAAAGGCGATTCTGCCCAATTTCCGCCATCAGCCGCTGCCGACCCATTTCACCGTGCCGATGGTCGGCGCGGTGCATGACCGCGCGATGATCGAGGTGCTGCGCGGCTGCGTGCGGGGCTGCCGCTTCTGTCAGGCGGGCTTTATCTACCGTCCGATGCGGGAGCGGGATGCCGATATGCTCAACTGCGCAGCGCAGGATTTGTGCCGCAACACCGGCTATGAGGAGGTCTCGCTGACCTCGCTGTCGACCAGCGACCACAGCCAGCTCGAGGCGCTGCTGGACAAGCTCCTTGTCTGGACACAGGGCGAGCACGTCAACCTCGCGCTGCCCTCGCTGCGGATTGACAACTTCTCCGAGAGCCTTGTCGAGAAGACCACCCGGGTGCGCAAGAGTGGGCTGACCTTCGCGCCGGAGGCGGGCACCCAGCGGCTGCGGGACGTCATCAACAAGAACGTCACGATGGACGAGGTCATCCGCAGCTGCACCCTCGCGTTCAAAAACGGGTACACCGCGGTCAAACTCTACTTTATGATGGGGCTGCCGACCGAGACGATGGAGGACATCAAGGGGATCGCGGACACCGCGCAGGCGGTGGTGGACCTGTTTTACAGCCTCCCCGAAAAGCCGAAGGGCAAGGGGGTCACCGTCTCGATCAGCGTCGCCTGCTTTGTGCCCAAGCCCTTCACCCCGTTCCAGTTCGCCGCGCAGGACACCATGGAGCAGCTGCGGGAAAAGCAGCAGTACCTGCTCAGCTGCGTGCGCAGCAAAAAGATCTCGGTCAGCTACCACGACGCGCGGATCAGCTTCCTTGAGGCGGTTTTCGCCAAGGGCAACCGCAAGCTGTCCAAGGTGTTGGTCGAGGCATATCGAAACGGCTGCTGCTTTGACGGCTGGGGCGACCTGTTCAAGTTTGATACCTGGGTCGAGTGCTTCAAAAAGTGCGGCATCGACATGGCCTTTTTTGCCAACCGCCCGATCCCGTTTGACGAGATCACCCCGTGGGAACACTTCAGCTATGGGGTGGACAAGTCCTTCCTGATTCGGGAATATGAGCGCGCGCAGGCGGCGCAGCCCACAATGCCCTGCAACCGCCAGTGCAGCGGCTGCGGCGCAAACAAGCTGATGGGAGGAGGAAAGTGCGTTGCATACGATCAGAGTGTGGTTCGCTAAACGGCACGAGGCCTGCTATATCTCCCATCTGGACCTGCAGCGGGTGGTGCAGCGCGCCCTCAAGCTGGCGCGGGTGCCGGTCTGGTACACACAGGGGTTCAACCCGCACATCTATCTGACCTTTGCGATGCCGCTGCCGCTGGGCCAGCAGAGCATCACCGAGAGCTTTGATTTCCGCACCGAGCAGGAGCGGCTTGACACCGCGGCGCTCTACTGGGAGCTGAACCGCGCGCTGCCTAGAGGCATTGAGGTCTTTGACATCACCCCGGCAAAGATGGGCCCCGGGCAGATCGCCTTTGCGCGGTACCTCATCCGGTTTGACGGCGACGCGCAGCAGATGCAGAGCAGGGTGGAGGAGTTTCTCTCCCAAAAGGAGATCCTCGTCGACAAGCGCACAAAGCGGGGCGGGGTGCGGCAGATGGACCTTGCGCCGTATCTTGGCCGGCGCAGCTGGCTGCCGGGAGAGGGGGATGGTGCGGCTGTCCTCGATTTGACCCTGCCCGCGGGCAGCACCCTCAACCTCAACCCGGACCTGCTGCTGAACGCGCTGGAACAGGCGACCGGCATCGACCCGCTGGACACCAGCATCTGCCGCACCCAGCTGCTCACGGCCGATTTCAAAGAATTTGAATAAACCTTCAAAAAAGCTTGCAAATCCTTGTGCGGTATGCTAAAATATTTAAGCGTTAGTGCCACTGGTAACCATCCAGCGGGATAATGACAATCATTAAACAGACAGTCCTCTGTCGCGGCGGCTGATCCGCGGGTATGAATGTCGAACAAAAAATGGGAGGAATTTGTACTCATGGATGCTATGAAAATCATGACCGAGGGCATGGTCAAGGCCGACCAGCCGAAGTTCAACATCGGTGACACCGTCCGCGTTTCGGTTCGCATCAAGGAAGGCGAGCGCGAGCGTATTCAGGCCTTTGAGGGCACCGTCATCGCCAAGCGTCACGGCGGTGTCGCCGAGACCTTCACCGTCCGCCGCACCGCCTACGGCGTTGGCGTCGAGCGTGTGTTCCCGATCAACTCCCCGTTCGTGGAGAAGATCGAGGTCGTCCGTTACGGCCGTGTGCGTCGCGCCAAGCTGTATTATCTGCGCGACCGCGTGGGCAAGGCCGCCAAGGTCAAAGAGCAGCTCAGATAAGTACGGCAAAAGGGACAAGCGATTGTCCCTTTTTTGCTATACGGGAATCTTTTCAAAAATGGGACCGGACCGCACCATGCCGCAGTCGGCAGACCGGCAGAACGTGCTACGGCGCGGCTGCCGGGCGGTGCGGTCCTTTTTTATCGCAGGCAGTCAAATCGGAAGGAGGGGAGAGCGATGGCAGATACGGCTAAAAAGCGGCGTCTTGCCAGAACCATCGTCGAATGGGCCGAGAGCTTGGCCTTTTCCTGCGCGCTGCTGGTGCTGATTTTTGTCTTTCTCTTCCGCGCAGTGACGGTGAGCGGCTCCTCGATGCAGCCCACCCTGATGAGCGGGGACAAGATCATTGTCCGCAGCATCGGCTACACCCCTGAGCGGGGGGATGTTGTGGTGATCGATGGCTACATCAGCTACGGCGAGCCGCTGGTCAAGCGGATCATCGCGCTGGGCGGGGATGTGGTGGACATCGACCTTGACACCGCCGCCGTCTGTGTGAACGGGGAGCCTTTGAACGAGCCCTATCTCGGCAGCATGATCAGCTCGCCGGGGGATGTCGAGTTCCCGCTCACCGTCCCCGAGGGTACCGTCTTTGTGCTGGGGGATAACCGCCGCGTCTCCCTCGACAGCCGCAGCAGCGAGATCGGCTTTATCGACTGCCGGGACATTCTGGGCGAGGTCGTGTTCCGTATCTTTCCGTTTCATTCGATTGGAGGAATCCAATGAGCGATTCGTTGAACCAAAGGCAGATCCAGTGGTTTCCCGGCCACATGGCCAAAACCCTCCGGCTGATCGGGTCTGAGCTAAAAAATGTCGATGCCGTTTTAGTCCTGCTGGACGCGCGGATTCCCGCCTCCAGCCTGAACCCGGAGATCGAGGCGCTGCTCGGGGAGAAGCCCCGGGTCTATATCCTCAACAAGAGCGACCTTGCGGATCCAAAGGTGACCA
>CALXBJ010000062.1 GCA_944386515.1 uncultured Pygmaiobacter sp. | reverse complement strand
GGACCGCGCCAATGCTCCGCGCCACGGGGCAGCTGCGCCCCTCACAGTGGTGAATGCCGATCGGCATCCGCAGTCCATCCGGCTCCAGCGCCGCGTAAATGCGGTATAGCGTAATCTGTTCCGGCGGCAGCCGCAGCGCCGCGCCCCCGGTCCCGCGCGCAACCGAAATCAGCCCCGCCTTGTGCAGCGCGCTCAGAATCCGGCGAACCATCGCCGGATTGCAGCCGGTGCTTTTTGCAAGCAGCGTGCTGGTAACCCGCGCCGTTTCACTCGCTTCATGGATGAAAATCAGGCAATGGACCGCTATTGAGCATTGGGTGCTGAGCTGCATCGCCATCTCCCCCTTCTATTGATGTAACTCTTGACTTTACATCTGTCGTTTGTTAGAATAACAGCAGATGTAACGCCATGAAATACATCTCTATTTTATCCGCATTCTTCAAAAAAAACAATCGGTTTCGACGTCTGAACATCGCCGGCCGGTCCAATCAGCAAGGGAGGAATTTCAATGAAGGTCTATCAAATCTGTTTCAGCCCGACCGGCGGGGTGCAAAAGGCCGCCGCGCAGCTGTGCCGCGCGCTGGGCGACCCGGTGGAGCCCGTCGACCTGACCGATCGCGGGCTGGATTTCGGCTCGCTGCGGTTTGACCCGGACGCCCTCGCGGTGCTTGCAGTCCCCTCCTACGGCGGGCGGGTGCCCGCCCTTGCCGCCGAGCGGGTCCGCGCGCTGCGGGCGGGCGGGACGCGGGCGGTGCTGCTCTGCGTCTATGGCAACCGCGCGTTTGAGGACACGCTGGTCGAATTGGAGGATCTGGCAAGGGAGGCCGGTTTTCGCCCCATCGCGGGCGCCGCGGCCATCGCCGAGCACTCGATTGCGCGGCAGTTTGCCGCCGGGCGTCCGGATGCGCAGGATCTTGCCGGGCTGCAGCAGGCGGCGCAGCAGATCCTCGCCAAATTGGATGCGGGAGATGACACCCCGCCCGCATTGCCCGGCAACCGCCCCTACAAAAAGGCCGGCGGCGGGATGGCCCCGCAGGCCGGCGAGGGATGCGTCCGCTGCGGCCTGTGCGCCGCCCGCTGCCCCGCCGGCGCGATCCCGGCAGAGGACCCGTCCCGGACCGATGCCGCCCGCTGCATCGGCTGTATGCGCTGCGTCGGCGTCTGCCCGCAGCACGCGCGTGCCCTTGCGCCCGAGATGCTCTCCCGTGTGGGCGAGATGCTCGCAAAGGTCTGCGCAGTGCGCCGGGAGGGCGAGCTTTTCCTCTGATCCCTCTTCCCCTTCTTACAGGAGGACACCGCCAAAACACCGCACAAGAGCGGCGCCGCACAGAAAGCGGCGCCGCCCTTTTCTATCCCCCGCAAAAGGCCGCAAAAAAGGGATGGACCTGTGTGTCCATCCCTTTTTCTTTTGCTTTTATGCTCCGCAAGCGGGCAGCGGGTTACTCCGCCTTCTTCTCCGCCTTCGCAGCCTGATCCTTCGGGATCATCTTGATGATGCCCTTCTGATACATGACCCAGGCGATCAGCACGTTGAGCACCATGCAGCCGAGAACCGCAAAGCCCTCTTTGCCGGACAGCGGATAGATCGCGTTGACCACAAAGACCAGAATGATCGGCAGGATCATGACGAGGTTCTTGCCCTTGGCAATATACTCGCCGCAGTTCTCATTGGCAAAGCTCAGCACCATGCCGCCGAACAGCGAGGGCAGCAGGTAGCCGGCAGCGGTGGAGACCACGGGGCTGGTCAGGATCGGCTCCAGAGGGACCAGCAGCAACACGCCGGCGATGATGATGATGGTGGTGGTGATGGTGGAGGCCGCAACGCTGATGGAGGCGATGGTGTCGCCCTCATCGGTGCCCTGCGTGGTGCCGGTCAGGCTGTGGGAGTTGATGACACAGGGCAGCTTGAGGTTCAGCACGTTGCCGGTCAGGAAGGTGATGTACGCCGACGAACCGAGAACCGGGGTATAGCTGACGACCTCCGCCAGCGCGGTGGGCAGGAACACCAGCAGCAGGCTGCCGCCGACGGTGAGCACCTGACTGACCGAAGCGGGCCAGACATCATAAATCATGCAGATGATAGCCGGAATACCCAGCATAAACGAAATGCCGATCAGCAGGCCCAGACGGCCTACAATATGAAGGCTCTTCTCATACTTTTTATCCATGATCGTATCTTCCTTTCCCTAAGCGCAATCTCAGCCCAGCAGCTGCAGCCAGAGCAGCGAGGAGCCCATGCCGGCCAGCAGAGTGACCGCCATGATGAAGTTGTTCCACCATTTCCAGCCGGTCACCTTGACCAGCAGGACCTGCAGCAGGGTGACGCCGATCGAGGTGGCGACAACCGCGATAAAGATAGGGCCCTTGACCAGCTGCATCGGCAGGAATGCCTCGATGATGGCCATCGAGAGGACGCCGGTCATCAGCGCGCCCCACTCGCCGTGCTTGGAGCGCAGGCCGGAGACACCCTCGATGATCTTGGGTCCAAAGAGGAGCAGCGAGATGCAGCCGGCGAGGATGCCGATGCTCATGACGAACATGACGGTGCCGGCGAGCGAAGCGCCCTCAGCGGAAGCAGCCAGCGCGGACATCGACTCATAGCCGGCGCCGGTGGCGGCCATCTCGGCGGCCATCAGTTCATAGGTGACCGAGCCGACGACCGACAGACGGAACTGCGCCCAGGGGATGCCGATTGCGGTGGACAGGCTGACCAGACCGACCACAATCGAGATGGACGGGACGATCGAATAGATCACCGACGAGGTGATGGCGGTCTTGAGCTGCTGCTTGGTCAGCCCGATCTCCACACCGTGCCGATAGGAACGGAAAAGGGTAAAGCCGCAGAACAGCAGGATATACAGGATGCCCAGCTCAACCAGAATGAACAGCACCGAGCTGTTCATAATCTCCAAAAACTCCATGGTTATGTTTCCTCCTTACATTTCCGGACAATGCCGTTTTCTGCCCCTTACAGGCTCGGCTTGACGTCGTCGGGCACCGGGCAAAGGTACCCGTCCGGCGCATTCAGCTTGTGCTCTTCCTTCGCGCGCTCGAGCACCGACGGATCCTGGAAGATCCGCACCGCGGTGAGCGCCAGCGCCTTGCCGACGGCGAGCAGGCCCTTGTGGCCGATGCTGCTGCCGACCTGCGCGGTCATCTGCCAGGTGTGGGCGCCGGTGCCGATTGCGGCGGTGGCCATCCCCATCTGGGCGGTGGGCACCGCATAGCTGACGTCGCCCACGTCGGTGGAGCCGGGCATCGCGACCTCCGGCATATAGACATAGGGCAGCACCACATCGCACAGGCCGCTGTCGGCCATCTCCTGCGCCTTCGCCGCACCCAGCGCCTTGACCATCGTCGCGGGGGCAGCCTGCTCCCGCTCGGTCAGGGTCGCGCGGAACTGGCGGGCCAGCTCGTGATCCGCCTCGTCAAACGCGGGGGCGCCGACCTCGGCCATACACTCGGCCGCCAGCTCGCTGAGGGCCTTGTTGGGGATGTAGTCGCACAGCCCCTGCTTGATCTCCCAGCTGACCTCGGTGCCGGTCATCAGCGCCGCGCCGCGGGCGATGTCAAACACCCGCTCGCAGAGCTCAAGCACCTGCTTGATCTTCGGCGCACGGATCATGTAGTAGGTCGTCGAGGTGCCCTGCACCACGTTGGGTGCGTCCCCGCCCACATCGAGGTAGGCGTAATGGATCCGCGCCTCGGGGATGATGTGCTCACGCAGGTAGTTGACGCCGACAGTCATCAGCTCGCAGGCGTCCAGCCCGCTGCGGCCCAGCTGGGGAGCGGCTGCCGCATGGGCCGTCTTCCCCTTGAAATGGAAATGAATGTGGCGGTTTGCCAGCGACGAGATGCCCCAGACGCTGTTGTTGTCGCCCGGGTGCCAGGTCAGCGCCGCGTCCAGCTCATCGAACACGCCCTCGCGGGTCATGAAGGTCTTGCCGCAGCCGTGTTCCTCGGCCGGGCAGCCGTAAAAGCGGATGGTGCCCGCCATGCCGGTCTCCTTCATGTAATCCTTGACCGCGACAGCCGCCGCCAGCGAGCCGCTGCCCAGTGCGCAGTGCCCACAGCCGTGGCCGTTGCCGCCCTCTTCCACCGGATCCTTGACCGGGCAGCCCGCCTTCTGGCTGAGCCCCGGCAGGGCGTCATATTCGCCCAGAATGCCGATGATCGGTCGGCCGCTGCCCCAGCTGCCCATAAAAGCAGTCGGGATCCCGGCCAGCCCCTCTTCTACCTGAAAGCCCTCGGCCTTCAGTACCTCGATCAGCGCCGCCGCACTCTTTGTCTCCTTGAAGTCCAGTTCCGGGGTTGCCCAGATCTTGTCGTTCAGCTCGACAAAGCAGTCCGCTTTGGCGTCAACGAGGCTGCAGATCTTGTCTCTTAACTCCAACCTTCCGCGCCTCCTTTTTGTTTCAGACAATTCTACAAATGTTTTCCCGTCGTGAACTGTCTAAACCAACTGGTATATAGAATATCAAATTTTAACAAAAAGTTCAAGAATAAATATCAATTACGGCGAAAAATCAGGTGGGTGAGCGGGCGGTTTTACCGGAAAATAGCCCCATCTGACCCCAAAACCCCCGATATTTCTGCAAAAATATACAAAAAAAGCGGACCAATTTCATCGGTCCGCCCAAAAAGTCTGTTTTTTTTGCCGGCTGCTCAGCCGTTTTTCGCCTTCTGGCGCAGCGCACCGCGCACATTTTTGACCTCCGCGGCGCTGCGGGCCAGCGTCTCCTCGGTCTGGCGCAGCATATTCTCGCAGTAGTCGGTGATGGTGGTGCGCATCTCCCGCGACTGCTGCTGTGCCGAGGACAGGATCTCCGCCGCCTTCTGCTGTGCCTGGCGGACAATCTCCTGCTGGTCGACGATCGCGCGGGCGCGGTCCTCCGCCTTTTTGATGATCCCCTCGGCCTCCCGCCGCGCACCGGCGACGATCTCCGCCCGGTCGTTCACAATCGCCTTGGCCTGCTTGATCTCGGTGGGCATATTCAGCCGCACATCGTCGATGATGTCCCGCACCTTGTCCACGTCCACCATCCGCTTGCCGCCGGTAAAGGGCAGGTTGGTCGATTCCTCCAGTGTCTCATCCAACAGGTCCAACAGCTCGTCAACATTCATTTCTCGACACCTCGCTTCTTCATACTCCTGCCCGGTCCGCGTCGCTGGGACGCGGGCGGTAGACACGGTTCATAACGTCCTCATAGATCGCGGCGGGGATAAACTCCCGCACATCCCGCCCCTCGGCGGCAATCTGCTTGACCATCGTGGAGGACAGATACATATAGTGGGAATTACAGGTCATAAAGACCGTCTCAAATTCCGGATACAGCTTTTTGTTAATCAGCGCCTGCTGGAACTCGTACTCAAAGTCGGTCACCGCCCGCAGGCCCTTGACCGCAACCCGGGCGCCGTGTTCCTTGGCGTAATCAACGAGCAGCCCGGTGGAGGAGTCCACCTCCACCTTGCCGCGGCAGTCCGCCGGCAGCTCCTCCACCGCCCGGCGCAGCAGGTCGACCCGCTCGGCCACCGTAAAGGTCGGGGTCTTGGCCGGGTTGATCAGCACCAGCACGATGACCTTGTCAAAGATCTCGGCGCTGCGTTTGATGATGTCCAGATGTCCCTTGGTGACCGGGTCAAAGCTGCCCGGACAGATCGCTATCGTCATTGCTCGGATTCTCCTCGCCTTGCTCTTTTTCATACCGGCTGACCAATACAGTACCATATCGGTACTGTTTTTTCAATACCAGCGCGCCCGCCCGCAGCGGCAGCTCGGCCTCCCGCTCACTCTCGCACAGCGCCACCCCGCCGGGCGCCATGACCCGGCCGAGCTGCGGCAGGAGCGCCTTTATGGTGCCGTGTCGGTAAGGCGGGTCGAGCAGCAGGATGTCAAAGGGGCCGTCCGCGGCGGCGAGATACCCCTGCGCGGTGGAGCAGACCACCTGCGCCTGCCCGCTGAGGCCGGCCGCCCGCAGGTTTTCCTGCACGACCCGCACCGCGGCGCGGTTTTCGTCGATGAACACGCAGCTGGCCGCCCCGCGGGAGAGGGCCTCAATCCCCAGCTGGCCGCTGCCGGCAAAGAGGTCCAGCACCCGCGCGCCGGGCAAAAGGAACTGCAGCGCGCTGAACATCCCCTCCTTGACCCGGTCGACGGTGGGGCGGGTGACATCGGCACCCGGCAGGGTCTTCAGCCGGACCCCTCGGGCAGTGCCTGCAATCACTCTCATCTCTCCGCCCCCTCCCCCGTCGGTTCAACGCTACTATTATCCCCGCTTTGCGCCGGATTGTCAACCGGCTGTTTTGGGTGGTAATAGGCCCATACGGCATCGGCGGTGCGGGTGGGGATGCCCGCCTTCTCGATCAGCTCCGCCGGCGTGGCCTCGCTGATGGCGTGGATCGATTTCATCGCGCGCAGCAGCTTTTTCGCGGTCACCTGCCCCACCCCGGGGATCTGCATCAGGGTGGAGGAGAACGCCTTCTTCTTCCCCGCCGTGCGCTGATACTCGATCGAGAAGCGGTGCACCTCGTTCTGGATGGTGCTGATAAAGGTGAAGACCGACTTGTGCATCGAGATGGCGATCTCCCCGTCCTTGGAGACAATCGCCCGGGTGCGGTGCCGGTCGTCCTTGACCATGCCGAAGGTCGGCACGTCGGCAAACGCGGTGCCCTCGAGCGCGGCGGTGACCGCCGACAGCTGCCCCTTGCCGCCGTCGAGCAAAATCAGGTCGGGCTTGACCGCGAACTGGCCCTTGCCCTCGTTTGCGTATTCATACGCCCGCCGCCAGAGCACCTCCGCCATCGAGGCGTAGTCGTCGGTGCCCGCGACGCTCTTGATCTTAAACCGGCGGTAGCCGCTCTTTTTCGGCTTCCCGTTCTCAAAGACGACCATCCCCGCGACGCTGGTGCCCTCGCCCCAGTTGGAGATGTCGTAGCTCTCGATCACGTTGGGCGGGGCGGAAAGGCCGAGGGTCTTTGCCACCTCGTCGAGCAGCCGCTCCTCCCGCGAGACCCGGCCGCTGCGCAGCGTCAGGCTCTCGGAGGCGTTGAGCGCCGCCATCTGCACCAGCCGCGGCCCGTCCCCCCGCTGGGGGACCGAGAGGGTTACCTTTCGGCCCGACTGCTCGGTGAGCATCTGTTCGAGTTCCGGCGCCGACTCGGGCAGCTTGTCCAGCAGGATCAGCCGCGGCACCTGCCGCGCGCCGCTGTAAAACCGGGCCAGAAACTCCTCCCGCACCTCGTCGGCGTCGGCGGTGTCGGGGAAGGTAAACTCGTTTTTATCGACCAGCCGCCCCTCCCGGAAGGAGAGCATCGCCGCGCAGACCGCCTCGTGGGCGGCGACAAAGCTGAAGACATCCGCCTGCTTGATGGTGCTCTGGACCACCCGCTGGCCGGCCGAGACCTTTTCGATCGCGTTGATCTGGTCCCGGATCAGCGCCGCCCGCTCAAACTCCAGCGCGTCGCTGGCCTCCTCCATCTTTTTGCGCAGGGTGCGGACGATCTCGTTTTTGCCGCTGCGGATCAGCCGCACCGCGCCCTCGACCCACTCGGCGTACTCCGCCTCGCTGATCTTGCCGGTGCAGGGGGCCATGCACTTGCCGATGTGGTAGTTGAGGCAGGGCCGCTCCTTGCCGAAGTCCCGCGGGAACTGCTTGTTGCACCGGTGCAGACGGAACGCATCCTGCGCCGTCGCGACCATCTCCCGCACCGCAAAGCTGCTCATATACGGGCCGATCCACTGGGCGCCGTCCTCCTGCTTTTGCAGCTCGGCGGTGATCCGGGGATAGGGTTCTCTGCCCACCCGGATAAAGCAGTAGCCCTTGTCGTCCTTGAGCAGGATATTGTATTTTGGGGAGTGGAGCTTGATCTGGCTGCACTCGAGCACCAGCGCCTCGAACTCGCTGGTGGTGACGATAAAATCAAAGCTGTAGGCGTGCTCGATCATCCTTGTGACCTTGGGCTCGTGCGGCACCCCCTCGCGGAAGTACTGGCTCACCCTAAGCCGCAGCCGCTTGGCCTTGCCGATATAGATGATCTCGCCGGTGCGGTCCTTGATGATATAGACCCCCGGCAGCAGCGGCAGCTTTTTGGCCTTTTCGTAGAGCTCCTGTTTGGTCATCGGCTTTTTCGCCCCCCCTTCTCTGAGATTATGGCCATGCGCGGCAAAAAAAAGCGCCCCCGCGGACACAGGTCCGCAGGAAGCGCCGCAGGTAACAAAAACGACTTACTCGCTGAAGCCGGAGTTGACCAGCTTGATCAGGCCGTCAACAGCCTGCTGCTCATCGGAGCCGTCCGCAATGATGCGGATCGTGGTGCCGCCAACGATGCCCAGCGAGAGGACACCCAGAAGGCTCTTGGCATTGACACGGCGCTCTTCCTTCTCGACCCAGATGGAGGATTTGAACTCGTTGGCCTTCTGGATGAAGAAGGTCGCCGGACGGGCGTGCAGGCCGACCTGATTCTCGACGGTTACTTCTTTCACATACATAACAAGAATTCTCCTATTCCAAAATTTCTAAAGAAGGAAACACACTTCCGATATGTTTATAATATCTCAATATTTCCTACCCGTCAATAAAATAATCTGCGGGGTGAAAATTTTCATCAGTTCGCTAAAATCCAAAATTCTGTGCCGACAGCACTTTGTACATCATAACCACAAAGTTTTCAACATCATTAGTTATTTCCACAAAGTTCAAAGGCAGTTTTTGGCGGTTTTGATCGAATCTCAAATGTGCTCCTCCGATTGCCCCACAGGGCGGGTTTCGGGGGACTCTTCGGGCGTTTTGGCCTCTGCCTCCCGCAGCGCGGCCTGCTGCTCACGCCGGGCGAGCGCCTCGAGCAGGTCGGGGCGGCGCTCCATCGTGCGGGCGAGCGACTGCGCCTGTTTCCACTCGGCGATCTTTTTCGCATGGCCGGACAGCAGCACCGGCGGCACCGGGCGGCCGTGCCAGACCTCGGGGCGGGTGTACTGCGGATACTCCAGCAGCCCGTCAAAAAAGCTCTCGTCCTTGTACCCCTCGGGGCTGGAGAGCACCCCCTCGCAGAGCCGCGCGACGCTGTCCGCCACCACGAGGGCGGCCAGCTCGCCGCCGGTGATGACAAAATCCCCAAGGCTGATCTCCTCATCGGCAAGCGCCTCGATCACCCGCTCGTCGATGCCCTCGTAGTGGCCGCAGACCAGCGTGATGCTCTCGAGCTGCGCCAGCTCCCGCGCCCGCTGCTGGGTGTAGGTCTTGCCGCCGGGGGTCAAAAAGATGACATGGGGCTTTGTGTCCTGCTGCGCCTCGATGGCCTTGCAGCACAGGTAGATCGGCTGTGCCTGCATAATCATCCCATGGCCGCCGCTGTACGGGTAATCGTCCACCCGCTTCTGCTTGTCGGTGGTGTAGTCCCGGATGTTGTGGCAGTACATCTCGATCCTGCCGCGCCTCCGGGCGCGGCCGATGATACTCTCGCCCAGCACCGACTCGCACATTTCGGGGAAGAGGGTCGCGATATCAATCCGCATCGTCAAACATCCCCCCGATCGGCTTTACCCGGACAGCCCCGCCCGCGGGGTCGATCTCCTCGAGGAACGGCTTCACCGCCGGGAAGAGCACCGTCTTTCCCTCGGGGGTGCGGATCTCATAGATGTCCCCCGCGCCGTTGTTGGTCACGTCGGTGACGGTGCCGTACACCACGCCGGTTTCCGCATCCACCACCTGCAGCCCGATGATGTCCTGAATGAACCAGCTGCCCTCGGGCAGCTGCACATCGTCGCGGTTGATGTAGACCGTCTGGCCCACCAGCGCGCGGGCGGCGGCCATCCCGTCGACCTTCTCCAGTTTGAGCAGCACCATCCCCTTGTGTGCGCGGGCGGACTCGACACGCCAGGGGCGGCCGCCCTCCGCAGAGGGATAAAGCCGCTCAAAGCCGCACAGAAACTCCGCGCTATCGCAGTAGGGATAGACCTTCATCTCTCCCGTCACCCCATGGGTGGTGACCAATTTGCCTGCCTCGAGATACTTCTTTTGCATCCGGCGCTCCTTTCCGCCCCGACGCGCGGGGCAAAATATGCCGGACGGGTCCCGCAGGACGCGCCCGGCATATCCGATGGTTTGTTCTTTTTGCCCGGCGGGATCAGTCGATCTCGACCATGACCTTCTCGCCGACCCGAACGGCGGCCGCGCGCATGACAACCCGCAGCGCCTTGGCAATCCGGCCCTGTTTGCCGATCACCCGGCCCATGTCCTCCTCGGACACGCTCAGGTGGTAGACGGTCGTCCCCTCGGCATCCGGCGCGTCAACGGTGACCCGGACGGCCTCCTTGTCCTCGACAAGGCCCTGCGCAAGGGTGACCAAAAGCTCTTTCAACATGGCGCTCAACCTCGTTGGCGGGATCCCTTACAGGATCTCGTTCTTCTTGAGCAGCGCACGGACGGTGTCGGTGGGCTGCGCGCCGTTGGCGATCCACTTCTTGGCCTTCTCGGCGTCGATCTTCACCTCAGCAGGCTCCTTGCCCGGATCATAGGTGCCAATCTCCTCGATGAAACGGCCGTCGCGGGGGAAGCGGGAATCCGCGACAACAACACGATAGAAGGGGTTCTTCTTGGCGCCCATCCGGCGCAGTCTGATCTTAACAGCCATGGTATTTTTCCTCCGTATTCCATATAGGATATTATAATAATGTATTTTTAACCGGAAACCGGTAAAAACCTTTTGGTGCGAGATGCGGCCGGTCAGCCGAACATCCTGCCGAAGCGGCGGCCCTTGGGGCGCTTTTTGAGCTGCTTCATCACCTTGTTCATCTGCTCGTACTGGCGCAGCAGCCGGTTGACGTCCTCCACCTTGGTGCCGCTGCCCGCCGCGATGCGGCGCTTGCGCTTGGGGTCGATGATCGAGGGCTTTGCGCGCTCGGCGGGGGTCATGCTCTGGATGATGGCCTCCATCCGGCGGAACATCTGGTCGCTGTTTTCCAGATCGCTCTCGCTGACCTTCGCCCCGCCGGGCAGCATCGAGAGCATCGCCGCGGCGCCGCCCATCTTCTTCATCTGGCCGATCTGGTCAAGCAGGTCGGTCATGTCGAACCGGTTCTCCATCAGCCGGCGGGCGGTCTCCTCGGCCTTTTTCTCGTCCTGCGTGGCCTGTGCCTTCTCGATGAGGGTCATCACGTCCCCCATGCCGAGGATCCGGCTGGCCATCCGGTCGGGGTGGAAGACCTCGAGGTCGTCCAGCTTCTCGCCGACGCCGACAAACTTGATCGGCTTGCCGGTGACCGCGCGCACGCTCAGCGCTGCGCCGCCGCGGGTATCGCCGTCCAGCTTGGTGAGCACCACCCCGTCGATGCCGACCTTCTCGTTGAAGCTCGAGGCCACGTTGACCGCGTCCTGACCGACCATCGCGTCGATGACCAGCAGCGTCTCGTCCACCGGGACGGCCTCTTTGATCCGGCCCAGCTCGGCCATCAGCTCCTCGTCGACGTGCAGCCGGCCGGCGGTATCCAGCAAAATCA
>CALXBJ010000061.1 GCA_944386515.1 uncultured Pygmaiobacter sp. | reverse complement strand
GTCCGGTACCAACGCGGTGGGAGATGCGTTCCGCCTGATCCGGGACGGCTATGCCGATCTCGTGTTCACCGGCGGCAGCGAGGCGGCGATCACCCCGCTGGCAATCGGCGGTTTTACCGCGATGCGGGCGCTGCACACCGGGACCGACCCGCTGCGGGCGAGCATCCCGTTTGACGCCGAGCGCTCCGGCTTTGTGATGGGGGAGGGCTCCGGCGCGCTGGTGCTGGAATCCCTCACCCACGCGCGGGCGCGGGGGGCTGTGATCCTCGGCGAGATTGTCGGCTACGGCTGCAGCTGCGACGCGCACCACATCACCGCGCCGCTCGAGGACGGCGCCGGCGCCGCCGCGGCGATGCGCGCCGCCCTTGCGGACGGCGGCGTTTCGCCCGAGCAGGTGGGCTACATCAACGCGCACGGCACCTCGACCGCCCTCAACGATGCGGCGGAGACCGCGGCGGTGCGGCTGGCCTTCGGCGGCGCGGCGGACCGGCTTGCGGTCAGCTCGACCAAGTCGATGACCGGCCATCTGCTTGGGGCCGCCGGTGCGGTGGAGGCGATCTTTACCGCGCGGGCGCTGGCAGAGGGGCTGCTGCCGCCGACCATTGGCTACCAAAACTTTGACCCCGCCTGCGACCTCGACGTCGTGCCGGGCGCGAGCCGTCCGGCCGCGCTGCAGTATGCGATGTCCAACTCGCTGGGCTTTGGCGGGCACAATGCGAGCATCCTGCTCAAGCGATGGGAGGAAGAGTAATGCAGCTGAATTCAAACGAGATCATGGAGATCCTGCCCCATCGGTATCCGTTCCAGCTGGTGGACCGAATCGTCGAGTGCGAGCCGGGCCGCAGCGCGGTAGGGCGCAAATGCGTCAGTGTCAATGAGCAATTTTTCTGCGGCCATTTCCCGCAGCGCCATGTTATGCCAGGGGTGCTGATTATCGAGGCGCTCGCGCAGGTGGGGGCGGTCGCGATCCTGACCGAGCCGGAAAACCGCGGCAAGCTGGCGCTGTTCGGCGGCATCCGCAATGCCCGGTTCCGCCGGCAGGTGGTGCCCGGGGATGTGCTTGAGCTGCGCTGCGAGCTGATCTCCCGTCGCGGGCCGATGGGTGTCGGCAAGGCGGTCGCGACGGTGGACGGCAAGCCGGCGGCAACCTGTGAGCTGACCTTCGTCATCGACGAGGTTGCCAAAACCGAGAAATCCCTGTATACTTGAAAAAAACAAGGAGAGAGGTCATTTTCGGATGTTGGATCAGGCGTTTGCCGAGGTGTATACCAAATTCAAGCTGCACTTCTACCGTCAGGTGTTCGGCCGCTTTCAGATGAGGGAGGCTGGCATGACGACGGTGGAGACCTTCTGCATGGAGATCATTCAGGCACTGGGGGAGCCGACGGTAAATGAGTTCGCCTCCTTTGTGCAGATCTCCGCGCCCAACGCCGCCTATAAGGTCAACAGCCTGATCCAGAAGGGGTATCTGCAGAAGATCCGCTCGAAGGATGACCGAAGGGAATACCACCTCAAGCCGACCGAAAAATATATCGAGTACTACAACATCAGCTACAACTATCTCTCGACTGTGATGCAGCGGATCCGAAAGCGGTTTTCCCCCGAGGAGAGCGTGCAGCTGGAGCGGATGCTGCGGATCGTCTCGGATGAGCTGATGGAGGAGATCTCTCTGCCAAAGGGAGAGAAGAAAGAAGACTCTTGACAAAATCGACGCCATGCGATACTCTCGTAATTGCGGTGATCATATGACTGACGGATAAGTGGGTTGACCACGTGGAGTATGATCGTTAAAACCGGCCGACCGTCTGGGCAAGCTGCTCAGACGGTCGGCCTTTTTTGTTTTCGGAGAGGAGGGGCTGGATGCTCACAGGACGGGTCCATTCAATCGAGTCGATGGGTCTGGTCGACGGGCCGGGGATCCGCACGGTGGTCTTTCTGCAGGGGTGCCGTTTGCGCTGCCGCTACTGCCACAACCCCGACACCTGGAACCCGGATGCCGCCTGCCGGCAGATGACGGCGGAGGAGCTGGTGGAAAAGATCGCCCGCTTTGCGCCGTATTACGCCGGCGGGGGCGGGGTGACCTTTTCGGGCGGGGAGCCGCTGCTGCAGCCGCAGTTTCTGCAGCGGGCGCTGGCGCTCTGCCGGCAGAGGGGGATCCACACCTGCCTTGACACCGCGGGCTGCGGGAGCGGGGACTATGACGAACTGCTGCGGCTGACCGATCTGGTGCTGCTGGACGTCAAGCATTTTACCGAGGCGGGATACCTCGCGCTCACTGGCCGAGAGATGGGGGAGCACCGGCGCTTTGTGCAGCGGGTACAGGCGTTGGGGGTACCGCTCTGGATCCGTCATGTTGTGGTGCCCGGCCTGACGGACGGCGAGGAACACATCGACGATCTGGCGCAGTACATCAAAACGCTGCGCGGGGTCGAGCGGGTGCAGCTGCTGGGGTACCACACGATGGGAGTACACAAATACGAGACGCTCAAGATTCCCTATCCGCTGGCGGGGGTGCCGCCGATGGAGAAGGAAACGCTGGAAAAGCTGCAGCAGCGGCTGGACCGGGCGCTCGGACAGAAGGATAAAGGAGGAGCATAATGGGAATCGATCCGAACAACAGCGCATGGAAGGGCTTTCGCACCGGGGAATGGCGCCATCTTGTAAACGTGAGAAATTTTATCCAGAAGAACTATATCCCCTACACCGGGGATGAGGGCTTTCTCGCCCCGACCACACCCCGCACCGACGCAGTCTGGAAGCGGTCGAGCGAGCTGATTCAGGAGGAGATTAAAAAGGGGATCATCGACGTCGAGACTGGCAAGGTGTCGGGGATCGACAACTTTGCGCCGGGATACATCGACCGGGAAAATGAGGTGATCGTCGGCCTGCAGACCGATGCGCCGCTCAAGCGGATTGTCAACCTCTACGGCGGGATGCGGATGGCGAAAAGCGCACTGGAGCAGTACGGGTATCAGCTCGACCCCGAGATCGAAAAGCACTTTTCCGCCTACCGCAAGACCCACAACGAGGGGGTCTTTGACGCCTATCCCAAGCGCACCCGGCTCGCCCGCACCGCGGGACTGCTCACCGGCCTGCCGGACGCCTACGGCCGCGGGCGGATTGTCGGCGACTACCGGCGGGTACCGCTGTACGGGACCCGGTTTTTGATCGAGCAGAAGCAGGCGGATCTCGACGCACTCGACGGCCCGATGACCGAGGAGCGGATCCGGCTGCGGGAGGAGGTGCAGATGCAGATCCGCGCACTCGAGGCGCTCGAGCGGATGGCGGCAAGCTACGGCTGCGACGTCAGCGTCCCGGCCGGGACTGCCCGTGAGGCGGTGCAGAACCTGTATCTTGCCTACCTCGCCGGGGTCAAGGAGAACAACGGCGCGGCCACCTCGCTGGGCCGCACCGCGACCTTCCTCGACATCTACATCCAGCGGGACATGGATGCAGGGCTGCTGGATGAGGCCGGCGCGCAGGAGCTGATCGACCAGTTCATCATCAAGCTGCGGCTGGTGCGGCATCTGCGCACGCCGGAGTACAACGAGCTGTTCGGCGGTGACCCCACATGGGTCACCGAGGCGCTGGGCGGCATGGGAGTCGACGGGCGCACGCTGGTCACCCGCACCACCTTCCGCTATCTGCACACCCTGACAAACCTCGGCACCGCGCCCGAGCCGAACCTCACGGTGCTCTGGAGCCGCGCGCTGCCCGAGGGATTCAAGCGGTACTGTGCCAAGATGAGCATCGAGACCGACTCGATCCAGTACGAGAGCGATGAGCTGATGCGCCCGATGTACGGGGATGACTACTGCATCGCCTGCTGCGTGTCGGCGATGGCGGTGGGCAAGCAGATGCAGTTCTTCGGTGCGCGGGCAAACCTCGCAAAGAGCCTGCTCTACGCCATCAACGGCGGCGTCGACGAGAAAAAGGGGCTGCTGGTGGTGCCTGGTATCGAGCGGGACACCGACGAGGTGCTTGACTACCCCAAGGTGCTGACCAACTACAAAAAAGTGCTCGCCTATGTGGCGGAGCTGTATGTCGACACCATCAACATCATCCACTATATGCACGACAAATACGCCTATGAGGCCAGCCAGATGGCGCTGCACGACACACTGGTCGAGCGGCTGGCGGCCTTTGGGGTGGCGGGGCTGTCGATTGCGGCGGATTCGCTGTCCGCCATCAAGTTCGCCAAGGTCCGTCCGGTGCGCAACGAGCAGGGGATTGCAGTCGATTTTGAGATTGAGGGCGAGTTCCCCAAATACGGCAACGACGACGACCGGGTGGACGACATCGCCGTCGAGCTGGTGTCCTACTTCTCCGTTGAGCTGAAAAAGCACCCGCTCTACCGCGGGGCGATCCACACCCTGTCGGCGCTGACCATCACCAGCAACGTGATGTACGGTAAAAAGACCGGCTCGACGCCGGACGGGCGCAAGGCGGGCGAGCCGTTTGCCCCCGGCGCGAACCCGATGCACGGCCGGGATGAGAACGGCGCGCTGGCAAGCCTCAACTCGGTGGCGAAGATCCCCTACCGCGCCGTCTGTCAGGACGGGGCGTCCAACACCTTCTCGATCCTGCCCGACGCATTGGGACAGACCGCCGGCGAGCGGGTGGGCAACCTCGTCACGATCCTCGACGGCTATTTCGCGCAGGGCGCGCACCATCTGAATGTCAACGTCATGAACCGCCAGATCCTGATCGACGCGATGGAGCACCCCGAGCAGTATCCTACCCTGACGATCCGGGTGTCCGGCTATGCGGTCAACTTCCACCGGCTCACCAAGGAGCAGCAGCTGGAGGTTATCCGCCGCACCTTCCACGAGCGGGTGTGACCCGCATCGGGACGCGCGGGTGACCGGCGCCGCGGCAGCCGCGGCGTCCTTTTGAAAACCCAGTAAAAAAACACCCCTCGGCGCCGGGGGGTGTTTTGCTGTCTGTTTTTGCGCGGGGCGCAAAGCGGCAGGACAGGCGGCTTGCAGGGCATCTTCAGGCAAAGGAGATACAGAGCGCGTCCTCCGTCGGCAGGCAGCGGTCGGAGGTTGTAAAGCCAAAATCATTTACAGCATCTTGACTGTGCAGGTAATTGCCGGCATAGGCGAGACCGTCCTGATCGAAGACCGAGAGGTAAAACCCGGCCGAGTGGTAGGGCTCGATCAGGGTGGCGATGACAAGGCGCTCGCCGTCATAGCCCAGCGTGCTGTCGTAGCCGAGCAAAAAGAGGCTCTGCTCCTCCTCGCCGTCCTGCGCGGGGATATTGAGCAGCAGATTGCCGCACAGCGCGGCGCGAAGGCCGCCGCCCGCCGTCTCTTCAAGCAAGGTAAAGGTCTCGTGAGTGTCGCAGACCAACAGAAAGCCCTCCTCTACTCTGGTCGGGTAGCCAATCCCGTCCTGATAATCCCCCTCGATTTCCAGCCGCTGGGTCAGCTGATGCCCTTCCAGCGAGAGCAGGTTCATCCAGCAGCGTCCCTCCTCCAAGGTGAAAATGCACAGCGCGTTCTGGTTTTCGAGAAACTGCAGGTCAAGCACCTGACACTGCGCGGGATCGAGCGGGTAGATGTTGGCAAGCTGGTCGACAAGCAGGGAATAGAGCTGCTCCTCCTCATCCAGCGCAACCGGCAGATAGTAGATGCCAAAACCGCCCGGCACCTCGCTAAAATCGAGGGCGCCCGAGAGGGAAAAGGTGAAATAGAACCCATCCTCGGACGAGGTGCAGAGGGTGTAAAGCCCCTCGATGCTGGAACTGGAGTAGTTGATGTTGACGGTCTGCCCCAACGCATCCTTGGTCAGCTCAAGGTCGACGACGAGATCCTTTGGGGTTTTAATGCGAAAGTACTCCAGCATCTGCTGCTCCGGGTCTTCAAGATAAAAGTCGCCGTAAAAGAAAAAGTTGAGGGCATAGGGAAGGTACTCATAGTAGTCCGAGAGGACAAAGCTGCCCTTTGACGTCTGCCCCGGTTCGGTTTTTTTGGCAAGCTCGATTGCCGGCAGCATCGGGAAACCGTTGTGCATCTCCTCGGGGTCGTCGAGGATGTCGCCGGAGCTGCCGATTCCGCCGTTGAGGTTGAAGAGGAATTCAATCACGGGGGTCGGTTGCTGGATGGGGAACGCCAGCTCGTTGGCGTGAAAGGAGAAATCGGTCGCCGCACCGGCGGGCTCACTCGCGTCAAACCGCGTCTCCCACAGCAGATGGGAGCGCAGCGCAGTGCGCTCGGTCACGGTGATCCCCGCCGCGGCAGCAGGATCCCCGGCAAGGGTCTGTGCCGTGACCGACACCTGTTCCTCGGCGCTGCAGATCCGTACCGCCGCATGAAAAAAGAGGGCAGCAGCGCAAACGGAGAGGAAAAACAGGAGGAATAGGCTCTTCTTCATCATCGGCACCTCCTCTCAGCTTTCGGCCTCGCCGTCCCGGTCACCGGGGGCAAAGCTGTCCAGTGCCCGGCTGACCCGGTCGGGCCGGTAATGGTAGGACTCCTTGACGAACTGGACGAGATCCTTGCCCTCCGCCTCGAGCGCATCGGTGGTCTTGTCCCCAATCAGCTGCCCCTGACGCAGCAGCAGCGCGCGGCTGATAAAGGTCTGGATCTCCTCAATCAGGTGGGTGGAGAGGAGCACCGTCTCCTCCGGCTCAAGGATGCCGGAGAGCACCTTGTAAAAATCCTCCCGGTTGAAGATGTCGTTGCCGGCAAACGGCTCATCCATCAGGATATAGTCGGCGCCCTGTGAGAGGGCAAGGATGACCTCGAGCTGGTTCTGCTGGCCGGTGGAGAGATAGCGCGCGGCCCGGTTCATCGGCAGGTCAAAGAATTCCATCAGCCCCTCAAACCGCCTATTGCGGAATTTGGGAAAGTGCATCTGGTAAAAGTCCCGATGGGCGGCGGCGGTGAGGGCGGGGAAGAAGGAGTGCACGCTGGTCGCAAACGAGAGACGGGCGATGTTTTTGCGGGTGATCGGCTCCCCGTCCAGTGTGATGCTCCCCTCATAGCGCAGATAACCGAGGATGCAGTTCATCAGGGTGGTTTTGCCGGCGCCGTTCTCCCCGAAAAGCCGCACGATCTCGCCGCCGTGCAGCTCGAGCGAGACCTCCTGCAGCGCCTTTTGGCTGCGGTAGGACTTGCTGACCGATTCCAGTTTAAGCATACATGATCCCGTCCTTTCGGTTATAGATACCAGAGCGGGGAGAGCAGCTCCCGCGGCGTGGCAAGCAGATAGATCCCCATCCCGAGCAGGGTGATGAGCAGCCAGCCGGCCAGCGCTGCCACAGCGCCGCAGGCCGGCAGCGCGAGACAGCGGCGCGCCAGCTCCCACCGGTTGGGCAGCCGGCGCATCAGGTAGATGCTGCGGCTGCCCTGATAGTGGTAGAGATAGTGAGAGAGCGCGAGGGCCGGCATACACAGCGCGAGCAGCAAAAAGCCCAAATAGGCATTGCCGTAGACCGCGGAAAAACAGGGCATCGCCAGCCCCTGCGCGTCTGCGGCGGAGAGGCGCTCCAGCTCATAGAGCAGGCTGCTGCGCACAGAGAAAAAACAGAGGAGAAATCTGAGACTGTACAAAAAGCTGAGCCCCATCCCGATCCCAAACCAGCACAGCTCCCGGTGAGGAT
>CALXBJ010000060.1 GCA_944386515.1 uncultured Pygmaiobacter sp. | reverse complement strand
CGGTCAGCGCCATACCGGCGGCAAATCCCCCGCAGGAGAGCGCCCCCCGCGCGAGAAAGCTCTTGCCGATGACATCCATCCGATCGGCCCGCTGGTCGATGCCGCTGTAAACGTCGACCAGCGCCTCCCCGATCCGGAACAGCATAAAGAGCATCAGCGCCGCATAGCTCTCCCCATCCAGACGGAGCACCGCACCATAGCCCGCGCAGGCCGCGGCGGCGGCAGCACTGGTCAGCCACCGGCTGGAAAGGTACTCCCGGTCGGTGTACCGCCGCTCAAGGTCGCTCACCTGATAGGCCCGCATCCCGTAGATCGCGATGGTCAAAAAGGCGTTGGTCGTATTCATCGCATAGTTGAAGACCCCCGAGGCATTCAGCCCCGTGGCCATCCGCACCACCAGAATTGTGGGCAGGTATTGGCAGGCAAAATAGAAAAAGGATCCCACGCTGTTCCACAGCATATTGCTGCCCAGCGAGCGCCCCTTTTGGCTGTTCTCCGACATTGCAAACCCCTCTTCGCCCGCCGCGGCGGGCGGGCAGCGCGTTGTATTTCGGCCCTGTATCCGCCGCTGCGCCAAGCGATGTGAAAACCGCTTTTCGGTCATTATACCATATCTGCCGTCAAAAGTCTTTGCCGCCGGTCAAAATGCAGCGGGGGAGAGGCATTTTTTGTATTCCGCATCAAATAATTTTGAATCGTAATTATATAATTGTATTGACAAATTATTGAACGCATGATACAATAACATCGTCCCAAAAGGAGGGGTGCAGATGAGCAAAAGCGTGTACAGCGTCGTGCTGAGCGACGAGGTTGTGGCTGCCATTGACCGGCTTGCCGCATCCGAGGGGACCAGCCGCAGCGGGCTGATTGACCGGGTGCTGGCCCAATACGCCGGCTGCGACACCCCCGCCCAGCGGATGAGCGACATCCTCGGCTGCGTTGAGCAGATGGCCGGCATCGAGCAGCAGTTCCGTTTGCTGTTCAACCCCAGTGCGGCGCTGCTGCAGCTCAAGAGCGCCGTCCCCGACGAGTACAACCCCGCCGTCAAGTATGCGGTCGAGCTCTATCCCGACCGCGCCGATGCGCTGGGTGAGCTGCGGGTTACTCTGCGCAGCCAGTCCCGGCCTCTGCTGGAGGAGATGGGCCGCTTTTTCCTGCTCTGGACCGATCTGGAAGAGCGCTTTTTTGTGGACGGTGCCTTTCTCCGCTATCAGCTGGGCGAGGGGCGACTTGCCCGCCTCCTGCGGGCGGCGCCGGAGCGCAGCAGCGAGGAGCTGGGCGGTGCAATCGCCGAGTATATCAAGCTGTTCGACCGGGTGATGCGCCGGTATTTCGGCGCGCTGGACGGGGGGCAGCGGGCGGCGCAGGCCGCCGCGAAGTGCTTTGCCGACGGGCTGAGCGACCCTGTCGCCCGGCTGTAGCCGGGGCGCGGGATTAAGAAATAAAAAAAGAAAGGTTTGGTGCGCAATGAATCTGAACAAGCTGACCCAAAAGTCGAGACAGGCGCTGCAGAGCGCCCAGAGCCTCGCAATAGAATACCAAAATCAGCAGCTGGAGCAGAGCCATCTGCTCTGGGCGCTGTGTTCCGACGGGGAGGGGCTGATCTGCGAGCTGCTCAAAAAGCTGGGGGCCGACCCGTCGGCGCTGTCCGCCGCGGCCCGCGCCGAGGTGGAAAAGCTGCCCCATGTGACCGGCAGCGGCCGCGACCCGGAGAAGATCTACGTCTCCTCCGCGGTCGATCAGGCACTGAATGCGGCGGAAAAGACCGCCGACAAGATGAAGGATGAATACCTCTCGGTTGAGCACCTGATGCTGGGCCTCTTCGAGACGGCGGACAGCGCGCTGCGCGGGCTGTTCGACCGGTTCGGGATCAAGCAGGACGCCTTCCTCCGCGCGCTGATGGAGGTGCGGGGCAACCAGCGGGTCACCAGCGAGAACCCCGAGGAGACCTATGACGTGCTGAAAAAGTACGGGCAGGATCTGGTGGAGGCCGCCCGCGCCCACAAGCTCGACCCGGTCATTGGGCGGGACACCGAGATCCGCAATGTGATCCGGATCCTCTCCCGCAAAACCAAGAACAACCCGGTGCTGATCGGTGAGCCGGGCGTCGGCAAAACCGCCATCGCAGAGGGGCTGGCCCAGCGGATCGTCGCGGGGGATGTGCCCGAGGGGCTGCGCCAGAAGACGGTTTTCAGTCTGGACATGGGCGCACTGGTCGCGGGTGCGAAGTACCGCGGCGAATTTGAGGAGCGGCTCAAGGCCGTCTTGGCCGAGGTCAAGAAGAGTGAGGGCAGGATCATTCTCTTCATCGACGAGCTGCACACCATCGTTGGCGCGGGCCGCACCGAGGGCAGCATGGACGCGGGCAACCTGCTCAAGCCGCTGCTGGCCCGGGGCGAGCTGCACTGCATCGGCGCGACCACCCTCAACGAGTACCGCCAGTATATCGAGAAGGACGCCGCGCTCGAGCGGCGGTTCCAGCCGGTGTTGGTGGATGAGCCGACGGTGGAGGACACCATCAGCATCCTGCGGGGCCTCAAGGAGCGGTATGAGGTCTATCACGGGGTCAAGATCACCGACGGCGCGCTGATTGCCGCCGCGACCCTGAGCAACCGGTATATCTCCGACCGCTTTTTGCCGGACAAGGCGATCGACCTTGTGGACGAGGCCTGTGCCACCATCCGCACCGAGATGGACTCGATGCCGACCGAGATGGACGATGTCCGCAGGCGGATCCTGCAGCACGAGATCGAGGAGGCTGCCCTCAAGAAGGAGGACGACAAGCTCTCGAAGGAGCATCTCGAGGAGATCCAGCGGGAGCTGGCCGAGCTGCGGGATCAGTTTGCCGGGATGTCGGCCAAGTGGGAGAACGAGAAAAAGTCGATCGGCGCGGTGCAGAAGCTGCGCGAGGAGATCGAGCAGGTGAATGCCGAGATCGAAAAGGCCCAGCGCGAGTACGACCTCAACCGCGCCGCCGAGCTGAAATACGGCCGTCTGCCCGAGCTGCAAAAGCAGCTGGAGGCGAGCGAGCAGGCTGCCGGCGAGGCGGAGCAGAACCAGCTGCTGCGGGATCGGGTGACCGATGAGGAGATCGCCGAAATCGTCGCCCGGTGGACCGGTATCCCGGTCACCCGGCTGATGGAGGGCGAGCGGCAGAAGCTGCTGCATCTCGACGACCAGCTCCACCGCCGGGTCATCGGGCAGGACGAGGCGGTACAGCGGGTCAGCGAGGCGATCCTGCGCAACCGCGCGGGCATCGGCGAGGAGGGGCGGCCGATCGGCAGCTTCCTCTTCCTCGGGCCCACCGGCGTGGGCAAGACCGAGCTGGCCAAGGCCCTCGCCGAGGCGCTGTTCGACGATGAGAAGAACCTCATCCGGATTGATATGAGCGAGTATATGGAGAAGTTCTCGGTCAGCCGTCTGATCGGAGCGCCTCCGGGATATGTCGGCTATGAGGAGGGCGGCCAGCTGACCGAGGCGGTCCGCCGCAAGCCGTACAGCGTCGTCCTCTTCGACGAGGTGGAAAAGGCGCATCCCGATGTCTTCAACCTGCTGCTGCAGGTGCTGGACGACGGGCGGATCACCGACAGTCAGGGCCGGACGGTGGACTTTAAGAACACCATCCTGATCCTGACCTCCAACCTCGGCAGCCAGTACCTGCTGGAGGGCATCGGCGCCGACGGCGAGATCTCGGATGCGGCCCGCAGTCAGGTGGACGCGCTGCTGAAAAAGAGCTTCCGCCCCGAGTTCCTCAACCGGCTGGATGAAATCGTCTACTACAAGCCGCTGACCCGCGCCGAGATCGGCGGGATCGTGGATCTGCTGATCGGCCATCTGGCGGAGCGGCTGGAGGAAAAGCAGCTGCACCTTGTCATCACCGACGAGGCCAAGCAGTTCATCATCGACGGCGGCTATGATCCCATCTACGGCGCGCGGCCGCTCAAGCGGTTCCTCAGCAGCAAGGTGGAGACCGCCCTCGCGCGGGCGATTCTCGAGCAGGATCCCGCGCCGGACACCACCCTCACAGTGGCGGTCGAAAACGGGCAGCTGACCGTGCGCTGAACACACCGCGCTTTGCACCCGCTCATCTTTTCAAACAGCAGAAAAAAGGGTATAATGGCGAGAGTAATGGCCGTTATGCCCTTTTTTTGTGCAGAAAACGGCCGTTTCCCGCTAAGGCGGGAGGGGAGGAGCTGAGAGAATGGCATTGTCCGATCCGGGGTTTTTGCTGCTCTTTGCCGGGATCTTTGCGGTGTGGCATCTGATGGGCCGCCTCGGCGCCGGGCGCTGGCGCTGGCTGGCGCTGCTCGCGGCATTTAACGTGTTTTATGCGCCGGGGGCAACCCCCGCGCTCTGGCGGAGCCTTGCGCCCGCTACCGCGGCTGCGTCGGGGGGCGCCCTGGTGATGGGTTCGG
>CALXBJ010000059.1 GCA_944386515.1 uncultured Pygmaiobacter sp. | reverse complement strand
GCGTCGGCCAGCGTGCAGCCGAACTCCTTGCCGTAGCAGCACAGGTTGATGCCGGACAGCACCACCTCGCGGTAGCCCTGCCCGGCGAGGCGGGCCAGCTGCTCGCTCAGCTGCTCGGGCGGCAGGCTACGCACCCGGCCGCGGGCGTAGGGGATGATGCAGTAGGCACAAAAGCGGTTGCAGCCGTCCTCGATCTTCAAAAACGCGCGGGTGTGGCCCAGCGGCTGCTCGGCGGGCAGCTGTTCAAAGGCGTCCCCCTCCTTGTGGGGGCGGATGTCCACCACCCGCTGCCCGGTGGCGAGGAACTGGTGCAGGTCGGCCACAATCTGCCCCCGCGCATTGGTGCCGGTGACGACGTCGGCCTCCAGCACCGCGGCGGCCTCCTCGGGGAAGGCCTGCGGGTAGCAGCCGGTCAAAATGGTCACCGCGCCGGGATTCTCCCTCTTGCAGCGGCGCAGCCACTGGCGGCTCTTCTTATCCCCGCCGGAGGTGACGGTGCAGCTGTTGACCAAATAGACGTCGGCCGCGTCGTCCGGCCCGACGATCTCAAACCCATTCTCAAAAAAGAGCTGCTGCAGCGCGCCGGTCTCGTTCTGGTTGACCTTGCAGCCCAAGGTGTAAAAACTCGCCTTCAAAAAAGTCCCTCATTTCTCAAAAAAAGCGTATCTCGGCCCGCCGCAAAAGGGTCCGCGGCGGCTTAAAAATGTATTATACAAAATTTGGGACATAAAGACAAGACAAGGTCAGAATCCGGCAGAGCCGACATATAGATGAGAGTGGGAATACCAAAAAACGGGGAGGCAATGCACCATGAGCCGATACAAGAGGATCCTTTCGGCGCTGATTGCGCTGACGCTGCTCGCCGGGATGCGGGCACAGGCGGCGGGCGGACAGGCCGAGACCGCCGCCGTTCAGGCGCAGCCGGCCCAGAGCGGCAGGTTTGAGCTGCCCGGCTTTGATGTGCCCGCCGACGCGGCGGTGCTCATCGCGCAGGACACTGGCGACCTGCTCTACCAAAAGAACCCCGATGCGCGGGTGCCCATCGCCAGCATCACCAAGGTGATGACCCTGCTGCTCACCTTTGAGGCAATCGACGCGGGCAGGGTCAGCCTTGAGGACACGGTGCCGGTGTCGGAGCACGCCTATTCGATGGGGGGCAGCCAGATCTGGCTCGAGCCGGGGGAGCAGTTCACCCTCGACGAGATGATCCGCGCCATCTGCATTGCCTCGGCCAACGACGCGGCGGTCGCGGTGGCGGAGTTCATCGGCGGGTCCGAGCCGGTCTTCGCCGAGATGATGAACCGCCGCGCGCAGGAGCTGGGGATGGAGAACACCTGCTTTCAAAACGCCTGCGGGCTGGATACCGAGGGGCATTTCTCCACCGCGCGGGATGTGGCCGTCATGTCGCGGGAGCTGCTGGTCAACCACCCCAAGATCACCGAGTACACCACCATCTGGACCGACAGCCTGCGGGGCGGTGCGACCCAGCTGGTCAACACCAACAAGTTGCTGCGGCAGTATGAGGGGATCACCGGGCTGAAAACCGGCACCACCTCCGGTGCGAGGGTCTGCATCTCGGCCAGCGCGACCCGGGACGGACTATCGCTGATCGCGGTGGTGCTGGGCAGCGATACCAGCGAGGAGCGGTTCGCCGCCGCGACGGCCCTGCTGGACTACGGCTTTGCCAACTACGAGGTGGCGCAGCTGACGGCGTCGGGGGAGTGGCCGCAGGCGCTCGCGGTCACCGGCGGGGCGGAGAATACGGTCGCGCTGCGGTATGAGCTGCCCGAGCAGCTGCTGCTCAAAAAGGGGGAGAGCGCCGCGCTGGAGCTTGTCGCCGAGCTGCCCGACACCCTCGCCGCCCCCGTCGCGCAGGGGGACGAGGTCGGGACGGTGCGCGCCTCGGTGGGGGCCGAGCAGCTGGGCAGCTGGCCGGTCACCGCGGCTTCGCCGGTCGCGCGGATGAATTTTTCCATCGCCTTCGAGCGGCTGTGGCAGGCGCTTTGCCGGCTTTGAGGGGCGGGGCGATTTTCGCCGGCAAGGGGTTTTGTGCTTGACAGTCGAAAGGGAGTAATATATCATTAGAATAAGTAATCGGATAGAGGAAGACCCTCTGCCGCACTGCCGCCGGGCAGCGCCGTCCACATTCAAAAAGGAAGTAGTTGGAGGCAAGGAATTATGTCTGTTACGCTGAGCACAAAATATCTTTCCGGCTTCGTCCGCGATGAGGAATTCGACCATATCTGGCCGCAGGTTGAGGCGGCGCACGAGCTGCTGAATGCGCGCACCGGCCCGGGCAACGACTTCCTCGGCTGGCTGGACCTGCCGGTCAACTATGACAAAGAGGAGTTTGCGCGGATTAAAAAGGCCGCGGAGAAGATCCGCAGCGACAGCGACGTGCTGATTGTCATCGGCATCGGCGGCAGCTATCTGGGCGCCCGCGCCGCGATTGAGGGCATGACCAGCCAGCTGTACAACGAGAATGCCTCCACCAAGATCTATTTCTGCGGCAACAGCATCTCTTCCAGCTATCTCAAGACCGTGCTGTCCCTGTGCGAGGGCAAGCGGGTCTCGGTCAATGTGATCTCCAAGTCCGGCACCACCACCGAGCCGGCGGTCGCCTTCCGGGTGTTCAAGGAGTACCTCGAGAAGACGGTCGGCCCCGAGGAGGCGCGCGGGCGCATCTATGCCACCACCGACGCCAAGCGCGGCACCCTGAAGGAGCTGTCCGACCGCGAGGGCTACCAGACCTTCGTCGTCCCCGACGACGTCGGCGGCCGCTACTCGGTGCTCACTGCCGTCGGCCTGCTGCCGATTGCGGTTGCCGGTCTTGACATCGACAAGCTGATGGCCGGCGCCGCCGCGGCCCGCGAGAAGCTGGCCGTCTGCGACCGCTCCAACGACTGCTACCGCTACGCCGCGGCCCGCAACATCCTCTACCGCAAGGGCAAGGCCATCGAGCTGATGGTCAGCTATGAGCCGGCGTTCACCATGATGAACGAGTGGTATAAGCAGCTCTTCGGCGAGAGCGAGGGCAAGGACCAGAAGGGCCTGTTCCCCGCGTCGGTCGTCTTCTCCACCGACCTGCACTCGATGGGCCAGTTCATTCAGGACGGCGCGCGGGTGATGTTTGAGACGGTGGTCGACATCGAGAACCCCCGCAAGGAGCTGTATATCGAGAAGGAAGAGGCAAACTTTGACGGCCTCAACTTCCTCGCAGGGCAGAATATGTCCTATGTCAACCGTAAGGCGATGGAGGGGACCCTGCTCGCCCACACCGACGGCGGCGTGCCCAATCTGGTGCTCAAGGTCAACAGCCTTGCGGAGTATGATTTCGGTTACCTGATCTATTTCTTCGAGAAGGCCTGCGCGATGAGCGGCTATCTGCTGGGGGTCAACCCCTTCGACCAGCCGGGCGTCGAGAGCTACAAGAAGAATATGTTCGCGCTGCTGGGCAAGCCGGGCTATGAGGACGCCAAGGCTGCTCTGGAGGCAAAGCTGGGCTGATTGGCCGGCGAAACAAATCTTTACAGGACTACGGCATCAGGCAACATCCTGCTGATGTTGAAAATAAAGGAGGAGTTCCAATGATAAAGCTGATTGTTGGCGGGAAGGGCTCTGGCAAGACCAAGAAGATGATCGAGATGATCAACGAAAGCGCTGCCACCACGCCGGGCAATATCGTCTGCATCGAAAAATCCATGAAGTTGACCTATGACGTCTCCCACGCGGTGCGTCTGATTGACGTGGATGAATATAAGATCTCCGGTTATGAGATGCTCTACGGCTTCATCACCGGTGTGCTCGCGGGCAACTATGACATCGTCGAGGTCTATCTGGACGGTGTGCTCAAGATCGGCAACCACGACCTCGAGGGTCTGGGCGCCCTGCTGGCAAAGCTGGACGCGATCGCCGGCGACAACATCAAGATGGTTGTCACCGTCTCGGCGGACGAGTCCGCGCTGCCCGAGAGCGTCAAGAAGTACGAGTAAACCCCGCATCCGGCCGGCTCAACGGGCGGCGCCCGCACCGGCTCGCGAGGGGTTTGCGGGAAAAGCAAATCAGCAGAGGGGGACTGCCGGCAAAACGGCGGCCCCCTCTTTGCGGTGCGCGCGCCGGGCACAAAAAATTAACATTTCGTGTTGACAAACCCGGCGGAACACCGTATAATAATCAAGCGGCCTTTTGTCGGTAGGCCATTTTCTGCCACGGCCGCGGTGGGGTTTCTATGATTTTAGAGGTCAAAAAACTCATCAACAGCAGGGAGGGCACTGCAGAGGGCCGGTTTGAGCCGGCGCTGACCGAGCGGGATTTTCCCGCGGGGTTTCTGCTGCGCGCCCCCGCCATGGCGGAATACCATCTCGCCCGCGAGGGGGAGAAGGCTGCGCTGCAGCTCTCGATTTTCTGCCCGGCCCTGATCCAGTGCGACCGCTGTCTCAAGCAGGTCGAGCGGGATTACCGCTTTTCGCTGGATTATCTGATCGGCGAGGCGGATTGGACGGGCGAGCCGGAGCTGCCGATTGACGCCTACGGCCGTCTGGATCTGGACGAGCTGTGCTATCAGGAGATCCTGCTGAACCTGCCCAGCAGCTTGCTGTGCAGTGAAGATTGTCAAGGATTGTGCCCGGTATGCGGCAAACCGGTGGAAGCCGGCTGCAGCTGCTGTCAAAATGTCGGCGACGACAGGCTGTCCATATTAAAACAACTGCTATCTTAACTTTTACACAATATAGAGGAGGTGCTTTAAAGTGGCAGTACCCAAGAGAAAAGTTTCCAAGGCCAGACGGGACAAGAGACGCTCCTCTGTGTGGAAGCTCGAGGCTCCCGCTCTGGTGAAGTGCGAACAGTGCGGCGAGC
>CALXBJ010000058.1 GCA_944386515.1 uncultured Pygmaiobacter sp. | reverse complement strand
AAAGCTGCCGAAGACCGGGCGCAAAAAAAGCCCCCGCCTGCCCCATCGGGGCGGACGAAGGCGATCTTACACCGCGGTTCCACTTCGGTTTTTTACTCTTAGCCCTTGATAACGGGGGCGTCCGCAGGCGGCTACCCAAGGCTCTTCGGCCCGCTCACCGCCCGTGCTGACGGGTGCATTTCCCGGCGGCCCAAACGGGGCGCGCTCGCAGCCGGTCGGGCACTGCCCGATCTGCGCGTCCTCTCTGCGGCGTTCTGCCTGCCGGTACTCCTCCCGCTGCCGGGCCGCGCCGAACATCCGCCGCGGCCCATCGCATCTGCTCTATTGTTGACCATTATATCAGGTTTTATCCGGGCCGTCAAACCCGCTTTTTCCGCCGTTACAGGGTGTCCAGCCGCACCAGCTGCCAGCCCTGCCCGGCCTTGAGGAAATACAGCCGGTAGCTGGAGGGATAGAGGTATTCCTTCGCCCCCCGCAGCACGACATAATCGAAGCTGACGCGGGCGGAAAAGGCGTTCTCCCCCGCGCTGCCCAGCTCATCGCAGACCACATTGCGGTAGTCGTAGCCGGTGTGCTCGACATACCAGCCGTTATAAAACTGCTGCATCGAGCGGTAAAACGGGGTCCCCGGCAGCAGGAAGGCGTTCAGCTCCCCCCGCGTGGCGTCCTGCGTGACAAAGGCGGCATAGGTCTTCGCCGCCCGCTGCGCGAGGGCGGACGCCTCCTCCTGCTGCTGTGGGGAGAGCTGCCGGGACACCCGGTAGACCAGCGCCTCCCCCGTCTCGTCCGGGCCGCTGAGCGCATACTCCCCCTGCTGCCCCTCGGGGAGGGTCAGCTCGGGCAGGGTCAGCCGCCCGGTCAGCTCATACCGCAGCAGCAGCGGGGCGGTCTGCCCCTCGGGCAGCTCCTCATAGCCCTTTGCCGTCTCTTCCCCCTGCAGCGCGCTCTCCGGCAGCGGCTGCCCGTCCGCCAGCACCTGCACCCCCTGCGGCAGCTCGACCACAATGGGGCCGAGGAATTCCGCCTTGGTCCGCACCCGATAGGCATACTTCTCCCCCTCGGGCGCCTGCGTCAGCTCAAGGCGGGCAATCTGCCGCCCGTCTTCGCCGCACAGCTGGTAGACCGTGCCGCCCTCCTCCCCGGTGCGCACCAGACGGGGCTCCTCCGGCAGCGTCTTGTAGACCGTCTTGAGATACGCCGCGTACTCCGCCGCATCCGGCTGCGCCGCCCCGTCAAACCCGGACTGCGCGTAAAGTGTGTCCCACTCCCCCCGCGCGACCTGACCGAGGTAGGCGCGGACCGCGGCCTCGGGGGTGGAGGACTCATACCGGTCAAGCGCCGTCCACAGCCAGCCCAGCCCGACCGCGATCATCACAAGGCCCGCCGCCCAAAAGAGCGCCAGCCCTTTTGCGAACCGATTCTTTTTTTGCTTTTCTCTCTTCACTCAACCATCCTCTTTATATCACGACAAAGGCCGTCGGCAGCGGGCGGGAGCCGTAGAGGGACGCGCAGACGTTCTGCATCTCCCCCTCGTAAATCAGCACGCTGGAGGATCCACCGTCGAGGTTGCCCGCGTTGATTGCGCCGTATTCCAGCATGACGTCGATGCAGTCCTTATAGGTCGCGCCGATGCTGTGGGACTGCCGCCCGTCGATTACCAGCATCAGCACCGCGCCGTCCGCCCTCTGCCCCAACACCGTGCGGGGGTTCAGCCCGCCGCCGCTGCCGGCGACGTCCAGAGGCTCCCCGTTGACGATGAAGGCGGGGCCGAAGGCAACCGCGTCCCGGATGCCCCGGTCGAGGCACTCCTGCCCGGTCATTGTGCCCACAATCAGCTGGTTGTCCCGGTCAAAGCCCACGATGGAGGAGCGGGTGGAGAGGCTACCGTTGAGCAGCTCGCCGTCCTTGATGACAAGACCGAGCGGCATCCCGCCCTTGCCGACGCCCCCCTCGTCCGCAAAGCCGCCGCCGTTGATCGCCGCGACAGCGCTGCTCTGCTCGGCGTGCTCCTCCACCCGAAGGCCCGGCAGCTCGGGGTCAAACACCGGCGCGACCGACAGCTTGACCCGCGAGGGGTCCCGGACGATCAGCATCTTGCCCTTAAAGGTCGCGCCGCTGACATCCACCAGCTCAATTTCCGGCCCCTCCTGCGCGTCCTGCGCCGGGGTGAACTCGGTCTTCTCGGTGACCGACTGCTGCTCGATGACCGCGTTGCGCTCGAGGATCTTTTGAATCTCCTCGGGCGAAAAGTAGATCCGCGCGAGGAATTTTGCCGCGCTGGTCTCCATCACCGTGTTGACAAAGAGGTCCCGCGCGGCGGGCGACGGCCCGAGGCAGATGACGCTGACCGCGCCGAAGAAAAAGAGCAGCAGTATCCCGAGCAGGCTGCCCAGCACCGCCAGCGCCGCCCGCACCGGGCGGCGTCTGCCGCGCGGGCGCCGGCGCGCCCCCCGCGCCGGCGCAGCGGAAGGCTCAGGCTGCGGCTGCAGCTGCGCCGCGTGTGCGGCGCCCGCGGCCCTTTTGGGCCGGTGCGGGTCGGCGTCCTGCCGCCCGCGCATATGTGCCGGCCCGCCGCTAGCGGTTCGGTAGGCGGCATCCGGCTTCCAGATTTTCTTCTCCCCGCTCAACGCGTTCCCTCCTTTGTCCTGCTGCAAAAAATCCACCTGCGCTGGATCTGGAAGCTGACAAAAAAGAGCAGCGTATCCACCAGAACCTTTGCCCCAACCTCGGGCAGCGCCAGATAGCGGTAGAGCAGATAGGTGCCAAGATAGCTCGCCGCCGCCTGCACCGCGCACAGCAGGTAATAGCGGGGCAGCGTTCTGCCGTGGCTGTGCACGCTCTGGAACACAAGGCGGCGGTTTGCCGCGTAGTTGCACAGCGAGGACACCGCCCGCGCCGCCGCCGTCGCCGCGAGCAGCCGCAGCTGCAGGTCCACCCCGAGCCGGCGCAGCAGCCCGTTGAGCAGCGCAAAGCCCAGAATATCCACCCCAAAGCCCATCAGGCTTGAGAGCAGGAAGCGGAAGATCTGTCCGTAGATTGCGGCGGAGTCCCGCACCGGCCGAAAGTGGGAGCTTTTATTCCCGTCAAGGTACACCGTGCGGATCGCAATCTCCCGGATGGAGACCCCGCAGCGGCCGGCTGCGAGCAGCATCCTTGTCTCGTACTCATAGCGGTCGCCGGGAATCGCGGCCAGCTGCGGCAAAAGCGCCGCGCCGATGCCCCGCAGGCCGGTCTGGGTATCGCTGGCGTGCACCCCGCAGAGCACCCGAAAGCACCACGCCGTGATCCGGTTGCCGACCGAGCTGCGCCAGGGCACCTGCTCCTGCCCGAAATCCCGGCAGCCGAGCACGAGGGCGTCCGGCTCCCGCAGGAGGGCGCGGGCGCAGCGCAGCGCGTCCTGCGGGTCGTGCTGGCCGTCCCCGTCCACCGTGACGACCCCGACCTGCCCCTCGGGATGCTCGAGGAAGAAGCGGAACGCGGTCTTGAGCGCCGCGCCCTTGCCGCGGTTCTGCTCGTGCCGCAGCAGCACGCAGCCCGGCGTTTTGGCCGCCTGCGCGAAGCGCTCCCGATACGCTTCCCCGCTGCCGTCGTCGACCAGAATCACCCGCGCAAAGCCCGCGTCCGCCAGCCCCTGCACCACCTGCGGCAGCTTTTCGTCCGGCCGGTAGGAGGGCACAATCGCGCTCACCTCAATCATCTTTTCCCTCTCCTCCTGCTATGAAACCAAAGGCCCAGCAACGCCGCCAGCAGCACGCAGACCGCGAGGGCGGCCAGCATCCAGACCGTCAGGGTCTCCATCTCCTTCCGCTGCCCCGGCTGCACGTCGGGCGCGCTCTCGGGCGCGGCGGGCGTCGGCGTCGGCGCGGGCGTGGGCTGCGGCGGCTGATAGTCGGAATAATCCTCCGGCGCGAGGTTTTCAAAGAAATCCCCGCCCGTCACATCCGCCCCCACCAATGTGCGGCAGAGGCCAAAGCACCGGCAGTCATAGGGGCCTGAATCCTCCACCTGAAAATAGGTCTGCTGGGACTTGTGTTCGGCAAAGCCCAGCTTTGCCATCTCGAGCGCGGTGCGCCCGTCAAACCGCTCAAGCGGGACGCTCCAATCCATCACGATGGGGTTTTCGGGGTAAAGGTGCAGATAGGCCTTCGGCACATCCCAGACCCCGTAGCGCGCCGCGCTCTCGGGGTACTGCTGCGGGTCCGCGGCCGCCTCCAGCGCAAGCTGCAGCGTATAGGCGTTGTATTTGTGGACGCCGTGCCCGTATTCCCCGTTTACATCGTGCCCGACGACCACCTCGGGCCGAAAGCGCCGCAGCTGCTCGACCTGAAACGCGACGGCCTCCTCCTCGTCATACATCGCCCGCGCCTGCTCAATCGTGTCGGCGTATCGGTCGACAAAGTCGGAAAAGATCGGATAGGCCCGCACCCCGACCGTCCACAGGCCGTCCAGCAGCTCGTGCGGGCGGTAGGGCTCGGCCCAGTGGTTGGTGAAGTAGGCGACCTGCACCTTTTTGCCCAGCTCCCCCGCGTAGTAGGGCATTGTGCCGCCGAAATAGAGGTGCTCGTCGTCGGCATGGGTCGGCAGCAGCAGCAGGTCAGCGTCCTCAAGGGGCGGCTGCCAGCACTGCACCCAGTCAGGCAGCGCCCCCTCGCCAAACAGGTAAATGTCACAGCAGATTGCCCCCGCCGGCGCGGTCAGGGTCAGGGTGTCGCACCGCTGCGGCAGCGGAAGGTATTCGTGCAGAAAGCCCTCCTCCCCGCCCGAGAGCGAGACCCCCTCCCCCTGCGCGGTCCACTGCCCCGGCGGCTGGTCCCAGATCAGATAGATCCCGCAAAAATCCCCCTCGCCCCGGATGGTCAGGCTCTGCCCCGACAGGGTGATCTTGGTGGAGCGGGAGCCGTCCTCCAGCACCGCATACCGCGCGCCGGCGTCATCGGTCACCTGCGCGGCGACCTGTGCGGCCTGCGCATCCGTCTGTGCCGCATCCGGCCGGTTAGCCGTGCTCTCCGTCGGCTGTGCCGTATCCGCCGCCGGCTGCTGCGCTGCCTGCACGCCCAGCGCCCCCATCGCCAACAGCACCGCCGCCAGCAGGCAGATCCCTCTTCTGCGCATCCTGTCTCCCCCATCCCCGCGCGGCGACCTGCCAAAAGGCGCCGCGTTTTCCTTTCATTATACAATATAGAACGAAAAAGAAGTACCGGGGCTTACAAAAAAGCGCTTTATTCGGCCGCAAAAGAGGTGTTCAGCCAACAGGTGGGACGACAAAAGAAGCGCAGGACGGCAAAAAAGCGCCCCGCGGCGCCGTTTTGGCTGCTGCGGGGCGTTTTGCTTCATTTTTTTGCTCTGCGCGGCAGAGCGGGGGCTGCAAACCGCCGCCCGATCAGACCGGGTGGGACTTGTTTGCCATATCGACATGGTCGCCGTCGATGCCGACCATCTTCTGGTTGCGCTTCTCGAAGAACTTCGGCGCGACCTGCGGGAACATCGCGTAGGTCAGCACGTCCTCCTCCTGAATCGACCACTTCGCGGCCTCGGCCTTGAGCTTCTCCATCTCAGGCTCGAGCAGGTCGGCATAGCGGCAGGTGATGGGCTGCTCGTCGCCGAGGATCTTCTTGGTGAAGGCCTCGCTGATGGGGGCCGGGGTCTTGCCATAATCGCCGTGGACCAGGCCCTTGAACTCCTTGGTCACCATCTTGTAGCGCTCGCCCATGATGACGTTGAAGGCCGCCTGCGTGCCGACAATCTGGCTGGTCGGGGTGACCAGCGGCGGGTAGCCGGCATCCTCGCGCACGCGGGGGATCTCGGCCAGAACCTCGTCCAGCTTATCCTCCTTGCCCGCGTCCTTGAGCTGCTTGAGCATATTGGAGAACATACCGCCCGGCACCTGATACAGCAGGGTATTGGCGTCGACGCCCAGCGACTTGGGGCTGATCTGGCCGCTCGCGATATACTTCTCGCGGAGCTTCGCGAAGTAGTCGCGCACGACATTCAGCTGGTTGAGGTCAAGCTCGGTGTCGTAATCGGTGCCCTGCAGCGCGGCGACCAGGCTCTCGGTGGGCATATGGGAGGTGCCCAGCGCCAGCGGGCTCATCGCGGTGTCGACGATGTCGGCGCCGGCCTCAATGCCCTTGAGGATGGACATCGAGGCGAGGCCCGCGGTGTAGTGGCTGTGGATGTCCACCGGGATGCTGACCGTCTCCTTGAGCTTTTTGACCAGATCATAGCAGGCGTACGGGGTCAGCAGGCCGGCCATATCCTTGATGCAGATGGAGTCTGCGCCCATCTCCTCAAGGGTCTTGGCATAAGCCGCAAAGTAATCGTTGTTGTGGACCGGGGACAGGGTGTAGCTGATGCAGCCCTGCACGTGCGCGCCCTCCTTGTTGGCGGACTTGATCGCGGTCTCGAGGTTGCGCGGGTCGTTCAGCGCGTCGAAAATGCGGATGATGTCGATGCCGTTCGCGACCGACTTGCGCACAAAGTACTCGACCGCGTCGTCCGCGTAGGGGCGGTAGCCCAGCATATTCTGGCCGCGGAAGAGCATCTGCAGCTTCTGATGCGGCAGCTCCTTGCGCAGGATGCGCAGGCGGTCCCACGGGTCCTCATCCAGAAAACGGATGCAGGAATCGAAGGTCGCGCCGCCCCAGCACTCGACCGAGAAGTAGTTGATCTTGTCCATCTCGGGCAGGATGGGACGCATCTCATCCATCGTCATACGGGTGGCCAGCAGCGACTGATGCGCGTCGCGCAGCACCACCTCGGTAATCTTAACCGGTTTCTTAGCCAATTCGATTCACCTCCGGAAAATTGTGTGCCTGTCGGATCAGTTCAGCGAGACCAGCAGGTCGTTGACGTTGACGGTGTCGCCCTTGTTGACGCTGACCGACGCAACGGTGCCGTCCTGCGGGGCGAGGATCTCGTTCTCCATCTTCATCGCCTCGAGGATGACCAGCACGTCGCCGGACTTGACCGAATCGCCGGCCTTGACCCGGACGTCGAGGATGTTGCCGGGCATCGGGGCATTCACGCTCACAGCGCCGGCAGCGGCGGGAGCGGCAACGGGAGCCGCGGCGGGCGCGGGGGCAGCAGCCGGGGCGGGCGCGGCAGCGGGTGCGGGGGCAGCAACGGGAGCGGGGGCGGCGCCAGCGCCGACCTCCTCCACAACGACGTCATAGGCGGTGCCATTCACGGTGATATTGTAGCGTTTCATCTTTACATTCCTCCAGAATTTTAATTTCAAAAATAGGGGCGGATGGGCAAAAGGCCCGCCTTACAGGCTGAGGTTGCCGTGCTTCTTCGGCAGCCGCTGCACCCGCTTGGTGCTGAGGATCTCCAGCGCGCTGACAACCGCGCCGCGCAGCGAGGCGGCATCGGCGGTCATATCCGCGGCGCCCGCACGCACAGCGGCGGCGGCACCCGCGCAGCTGGCCACATACTCGGCCGCGAGGGCCGCGGTGTCACGCTCGAGGTTGGTGGAATCGGCCAGACGGTCCTGCCACAGGATGGTGACGGCGGCCTTGGGCTCCACCGGCGCGATGACGGCGGTATCCAGCGCGATGGTCAGGTCGGCATTGCACAGCGCGGTGTAGGCTGCCCCCACCGCCTTGCCAGTGACGACCGCCACCTTCGCGGTGGTGGCATCGGCATAGGTCGCGGCCAGACGGGCGGCGGCGCGCACCCCGCCGTTGACGTCGTTCTCAGTGCTCTTGGCAAAGCCGTCGGTGTTGACGAGGGTCACCACCGGGATGCTGAACGCATCGCACAGCCGCACAAAGCGGGCGGCCTTGCCGGTGCAGGCGGCGCACAGGCTCTTGTCCGGGCCGGCGGTCGCGACGATGCCGACCACGTTGCCGGCGATGGTGGCCAGCGCGGTGAAGACGCCGGCGGCAAAGTCCTTGTAGAACTCGACCATGTTGCCCGCGTCGACGATCGCCTTGGCCGCCTTGGCGCCGGTGTAGGCGTTCATATCCAGCGCGGCCTCGGGGCCCTCGAAATCAAAGACCGCAGCGCTGGACAGGTTGTTGCCCGGCAGGATGCCGACCAGATTGGCGGCGGCGGAAACCGCGGCCTCGGCCGACTCGTAAACCAGCTCGACGATGCCGTCCTTCGCGGCCAGCTCGGCGCTGCCGGCCTTGGGGTTCTTGTCCCCGGCGGCGGCGGAGGTGAAGGGCGCAGTGAGGAACAGCTCGGCATCCTTGGCCATGATGGTCACGTCGGCGGCCGCCGCGGCAATCGCCTGAGAGGCGGCGCAGGTGCCCAGCACGACGGCGATCTGGGGCACGACGCCCGAGATCCGGGCCCCCGCCTCGACCAGCTTCGCCGCGTCGGTCAGCGCCTCGAAGCCCTCGGTCAGGACCGACCCGTTGGAATCATAGAAGGTGACGACCGGGTTGCCGGTCTTTGCCGCCAGATCCATCACCCGGATCATCTTGGCGACGTCCGCGCCGGTCAGCGCGCCGCCGTTCTGCGCCAGCGCATAGGCCGGGCAGCCCTCCGCGGTGCCGTAGCCGGCAGCCACCGCGCCGTCCTTGTCGGCATACAGCTCGGTGTACGCGCCCTGGTCAAAAAAGGCGGCGAGCGCATTCAGCTTCTGCTCATTTTTCTTTGTTGCAGCCATATACAGCCCTCCTGCTCAAAAATATATTCGGCCGTCCGCCCCCTCCTGCGGGCCGAGGAGACCGGACCCTGATACAAAAACCGAAATCAAGGCTATTATACTATTTTGATAAAAAAATCACAAGCGTGTTTTGGTCAAAAATCAGCCGCAGTTTCCAAAAATCTTTGTATTCTTTATCGGTTCCTCCTCCGCGGGGACAAAGACCTGCGCCCACTCCTGCAGCGCGGGGATCTCGCGGTTGAGGGAAAAGGCGGCGGCGCCCATGCTCTCCCCCTTTGCCACGGCGGCCCGCACAAGGCCGTCGACCAGCATATTGTCCTGCGCCTGCACGTCCAGCACCACCGTCACATCCCCCTCGCAGCGGAACAGGCTGTAGCCCAGATAGGTCCCGCCGTCGGTCATGATATATCCCTCGGGCAGCGGGTCAAACCGGCCGGCGGCCAGCAGCGCGAGGACGTCCTGCTCGAGGATCGGCTTCATCGTGATCACGGCTTCTCTCTCCTTCCTCTCTCCTCAAAGGGGCCGCGCCGCTCGCCGCGGGCCTGCTGCGCGCGGCGCTGGGCGGTCTCGGTCCGCTCCCGGCGCACCGCCTTGGCCGCCGACGCCCGCAGCGCGTTGACCTCCTGCTTGGTCAGCGGGCGGTGCTGGCCGGGCTGCAGCATCCCCAGCTTGACGGGGCCCTCGGCGTTCCGCTTGAGCCGGATCACCGTCAGCCCCACCGCCTCGCACATCCGGCGGATCTGGCGGTTTTTACCCTCCTGAATCGACATCTCAAGCACCGTGCGCTCCGGCTCGTCCACCAGCACCCGCACCCCGGCGGGCTGGGTCTTTTCCCCGTCGTCCAGCACCACGCCGGCGGCGAGGTGGGCAATCTGCTCCTCACTGGCCCGCGGGCGCACCGTCACCCGGTAGAGCTTGGCCACCCCGTGGGAGGGGTGGGTGAGCAGGTTGGCAAAGGCCCCGTCGTTTGTGAAGAGCAGCAACCCCTCGGAGTCCCGGTCCAGCCGGCCGACCGGAAACACTCGGCCCGGGATGTCGGCGACAAGCTCCATCACCGTCTTGCGGCCCCGCTCGTCCGACATGGTGGTCAGATAGCCGCGGGGCTTGTGCAGCATCTCGTAGATATACTCCTTTTTCTTGGGCGGGCGGATGGTCTGGCCGTCGACCGAGATCAGGTCCCGCTCCATGTCCATCTTGTCCCCCACCTGTACGGGGCGGCCGTTCAGCTTGACGCGGCCCTGCCGAATCAGCTCCTCCGCCGCCCGGCGCGAGCAGATGCCCAGCTCGGACAGCGCCTTTTGAATTCTGGTATCCTTCACAAGCTCTCTCCTTTTCTTCGGGCCGCAGCCCGGTTCCTTTTTTACACAAAACGCCGCCTGCCACCGCGGCAGACGGCTTTTCTGCCGACGGCCGCCTTATTCCTGCGCGCCGCCGTTCTTATCCTTTTGAAACATCTCCTGCAGCTTGTCCAGCACATCGGGCAGCGCGTTGATGATCCGGTCGGTGGTGTTGGATTCCTGCGAGGCCAGCTGCAGCATCTTGACCCCGCTTTCCCGGATGACCAAAAACGCGACCGGCGAGATGGTCACGCCGCCGCCCGAACCGCCGCCGAACAGCTCCTTGGGGCTCTTGGACGGAAAGTCCGACCCGCCGGAGGCAAAGCCGAAGCTGACCCGGGACACCGGCAAAATCAGGGTGCCGTCCGCCATCGTGATCGGCTCCCCGATAATGGTGTTGCTGTCCACCATCTCCTTGATCTTCTCCATCGCAATATCCATCAAACCGTGCAGCGGATGATCCTTCATTTCTGTTTTCCTCCCATATCCGGATTGGCGCGCGCCGCGCCTGCCGGCTTTTGTGCCGTGCGGCGGGCAGAGGCGCCCTTTTTGCCGGGCAGCAGCCCGTCCTCCTGCAGGATCCGCAGCGCCTTGAGCGCCACTACCAATATTATAAACGGAGTCGCGCCTATTTTACAATAGAAACTTGTGCGGTACTTGTTCTCCCCCGCAAAGTCCGGGATCAGCTCGATCTGCTCAAACTCCATGTCGACAAAGTTCTGCGCCGTGGCAACCGCGCCGTAAAACCAGCCGCAGAACCGGCCGTAAAAGAGGGCGGTATCGGCGGCGTCGGTCCCCCGCAGCGGCAGCACCAGACGGATTTTCCGCACCCGCAGCACCGACAGCGCCATCCGCAGGATGCCCGCGGCATCCTGCACCATCGTCAGCAGCCGGGTGACCGTCTGTACCAACCGGCGGGAGGGGGTGCGCTCCTTCTTCGGCCGGTCCTCCTGCGCCAGCCCGGCCTCCTGCAGCCCCTATTTCTCCCCCACTTCCCACTCCTTCAACGGTAAACGGGAGAACCGGAAGAAGCGCACCCGCACCCGCACCGTCAGCCGGCCATGGCGCAGCTCCACCGTGACCCACGCGGGCAAAAACAGCACCAGCGCCGCCGCGACCAGCACCAAGGCCAGCAGCGCCAGCAGCACCAAGATGACGATCCGCATCAGTCCCCTGCCTCCTGCTCCTGCGCGGCCATCCTGCCGGCGGCCTGCTCCATCCGGGCGGCGATCTCCTCCTGCGACATCTCATCCCCGTGCAGCGGGGGCAGCTCGGCCAGCGATGACAGCCCGAAGCTGCGCAGAAAGACATCGGTCGTGCGGAACGCGATCGGCCGGCCGGGCAGGTCCAGCCGGCCCGCCTCCTCGATCAACCCCTTCTGGGTGAGGGACTGCACCACGCCGCTGGAATCCACCCCGCGCACCTGCTCGACAAAGCTGCGGGTGACCGGCTGGTTGTAGGCGATGATCGCCAGCACCTCCAGTGCGGCCGACGAGAGCGGCACGTTCCGCCGGCGGTCGAGCGCCGCCTTGACATAGTCGCCGAAAACCGGCTTTGTGGCAAACTGCCAGCGCCCTTCAAGGCAGAGCAGCTGGATGCCGTGGGTCTGTTCGGCGTACTCGTCCTGCAGATGGCCGCACAGCCGCTCGACCACCTGCGGCTCGATTGCCAGCAGGTCGGCCAGCTTGTCGGTTGAGATCGGCTCCGCGACCGCGAAGAGCACCGCCTCCAGCGCCGCTTTGTACTGTTTGAGATCCACCGCTCATTCCCCTCCCTGATGTTTTGTGTGCAGCGTCAGCTGCGCGTTGTCGTCCAGACTGATCCGCCCCGCCTTGAGCAGCTCGAGCACCGCCAAAAAGGTGCCGATGTTCTCACTGCGGTCGGCGCTGCGGCGAAAGAGGGACGGCAGATACCGCACCCGCCCCTTGACGAGGTTGCGCAGCACATAGACCACCCTGCTTGCGACCGACACAAAGGGGGCGGCGACCAGCGGCTCAAACCGTTCCTGTGTGGGCTGCTCCCTGCGCTTGGAGCTGCCCATCAGGTTGCCGTAGGCGCGCTCCAGCTCGGCGGCCTCGTGCCGGATGCGGTAGGTGTTGTCCTGCTCGACCTCCATCGGCTCGCGCACCGCCAAAAACAGCCCCTGCGCCATCTCGCCCAGCCGCTGCGCCATCCGCTTGCAGGCGGCGTATTCGACCAGCTGGCCGGTCAATTCCTCCCGCAGCTGGTCCTGCTCGTCGCTGCGGGGCAGCAGAAAGACCGATTTCATATAGATCAGCCGGGCGGCCATCTCGATGAACTCGCTGGTGGACTCAAGGCTTGCGCCCTGCGGCCCGTTGACAATCGCGAGATATTGGTCAATCAGGCTGACGATCTCCACCTCGGCGATCTTCTTTTTATCCTTTGAGATCAGGTAGAGCAGCAGGTCCAGCGGACCCTCAAAATCGGTCAGCCGAAAGGTCAGGTTCTCCATTCTCTTCCTCTCTTCTCCCCTTCTTCAGCCCAGCAGCAGGTCAATCCACCGGGTTGCGAGATCCAGATAGCCAAAGACCGCCCGGGTCAAAAACTGCAGCGGCCCGTCCAGCACCCCCAAAAAGAGCAGCACCAGCACCGCGATGAGGATAAATTTCCCCCTGCGGGCCATCCAGACCGCCCCGCCCGCGGGCAGCAGCGCGGCAAGGATGCGGCTGCCGTCAAACGGGGGGACCGGCAGCAGGTTGAAAACCGCCAGCGAGATGTTAATCAGGCAGAGGTTCAGCCAGAACAGGTAAAACAGATAGGTCCCCTCGCCGGCCGGCATCAGCCAGCCGACCAGCTTTGCGGCGACCAGCGCGAGAGCGGCCATCAGCAGGTTGGAGACCGGCCCCGCCGCGGCGGTGAGGGCCATATCCCGGCGCGGGTGGGCAAACTGGCGCGGGTTGACCGGCACCGGCTTGGCCCACCCGATCCCCGCCGCGAGCAGGCACAGGCAGCCAAACAGGTCCAGATGCCGCAGCGGGTTGAGGGAGAGCCTGCCCGCCGCCTTTGCGGTGGGATCCCCCAGCAGGTCGGCCGCGAGCGCGTGGGAGGCCTCATGCACCGGGATCGCGGTCACCAGCGCCACCGCGCGGGCCAAAACCGCATAGTCTATCTGCCACATTCGGGCGCCCCCCTCTCGCAAAAAACAGCTCTGCGGCGCGGCCCGAAACGCGGGCCTGAGCACTGCCGCGATTCTTATATTATATCGGTTATCCGCCGGGTTGACAAGGGAAACAGCCCGCCATGGCCGGCCCCGGAGGGGATTTTTTGCAGTTTTTTGGTCAAACCCCTTGCATTTTCGTCCATCATTTGCTATTATGTTATAGCGACTTGAAAAGAGGAGGTGCAGAAGATGGCAAAGTGTGATTGCTGCGGAAAAGGGATGACTTTTGGTATTCAGGTTTCCCATTCCCACCGGCGTTCCAACCGTACTTGGAAGCCGAACGTGAAGAGAGTCAAGGCGATTGTAGACGGTTCCCCGAAATATATCTACGCCTGCACCCGTTGCCTGCGTTCCGGTAAGGTTACCCGGGCTATCTGAGACACTCAAAAATAAAGACCGCTTGCTTTTTGCAGGCGGTCTTTTTTTGCGCTCTTTAAAAATGACATTTGCCATTTTACACAACCATCTTCTCTTATCTTTGCCGGATCGCCGATTTTGCAGCGCATCTGTTGTAAAGGCGCGCTTTTGGGTGTTTCATAAAAAGAGAAAGCAGTAACCCAAAAAGGTGGGGTCTTGGATGAAACGGAAACTCTGCCTGCTGCTCACGTCTGCGCTCTTGCTGCTGCCGCTGTGCGGCTGCATCGAAAAGGCTGTCCCCGGCTCATCCTCCGCCGCGGAGGATGCGGGGGCCAGCTGGCGGCTGGTTGAGGTCGGCGATCCCGTCCCGCGCGGCTGAAACAACCAAACGGCTCTCCCGCAGCCTGTAACCGCTTTGCGCTCAAGACAAGCTGTGGGCGGACGCCCTCCCCGGCGGGGGGCAATCCCTTTTTAAGGGAGCGCATCGCCCCCGCCGCCCGTCCTTTCCCTGTGCCGCGGGCGGCCCACAAAAAAAGAACGCAGTCCGGCGGGAGGAGTCCGCCTTTCTGCGTTCCTTTTTTTGTATTACATGAATCGGGTCCGGTATTCCGACGGATTAGGCCTCGTAGAGGACCTCACCGCCGACCACCGTCATCCGGCAATCCATGACAGCCTCAATGTCCTCGACCGGGTTCTTCGCGAGGACGGCGAAGTTGGCGCGCTTGCCCGGCTCGATCGAGCCCAGCGAATCGGCCACCGAGCACAGCTCAGCCGCGACAACGGTGCCGGCCTTGAGCGCATCCCAGTTGGTCATGCCCGCCTGGGTCATCAGCACCATCTCATAAGCGGTCTTATCGTGCCCGTTGAAGGGGGTGCCGGCGTCGGTGCCCAGCGCGATCTTGACGCCCGCCTTGTAGGCGCGCTGGAAGGTGTCGCGGTGCGCATCGAAGGTGCTCTCCACCTTGCGGACGGCGAACTCGGGGATGCCGGCCGCAGTGCCGTTGACCTTGATCCAGTACATCGCGGCCAGCGTCGGGACAAAGAAGACGTTGTGCTCCTTCATCCAATCGAAGCACCAGTCATCCATGAAGAAGCCGTGCTCGATCGAGTCGATGCCGGCGCGCAGCGCGTTCTTGATACCGGTCATGCCCTGCGCGTGGGTGCAGGTCTTGGCGCCGGCCTTGTGCGCTTCCTCGATGGCGGCGCGCAGCTCCTCTTCGGTCAGCTGCGGGGAGCCCGGCTCAACGCCCTTGGTCATAACGCCGCCGGTGGCCATCACCTTGACCCAGTCGGCGCCGGCGCGCAGCTGCTCGCGGGCTGCCTTGCGGCAATCGTCCGGACCGTCGGCCTCGCGGCCCATCGACCAGCCGTGGCCGCCGGTCATGCAGATGCACTTGCCGGAGACCTGCATATCCGGCGCAACCATGCCGCCCTTGGCGACCGCGTTGCGGATGTCGATATCGATGTAGTTCATGCCGCCGACGTCCCGGATGAAGGTGCAGCCGGTGTTGACAAACTGCTTGAGGTTGTTCAGCGCCAGCATCGTGACCTGACAGTCGTTCTTGTCATACTTAGGGTCTGCATCCGGCGGCAGGCAGATATGGGTGTGGCAGTTGAAGAAGCCGGGAACCAGCGTCTTGCCGCCAAGGTCGATGACCTGAGCTCCTTCGGGGCAGGTAATGTTCTCGCCTACCTCTTTAATCGTGCTGCCGTCCACCAGAACGGAACCGGCGTATACCTTTTCGTTTACGACGTCCACGACATTGCAGTTGGTAAAAAACTTTACGCTCATCTCTCATCGTCCTCCCGATTGGTTTTTCAAACCCGGAATCTCTTGTCCGCGTGTTTGGTATGGGTGAAATTATAGCCCTTTTGTTTTTATTTTCCCATATCAGTTTTCTCCAAACTTTTTGCCGCAAAAAAATTTTGTGCTATTCAATTTGGAAGAAATGCAAAATTTTCCCGCATTTTTCTCAAATTTCTGTAACTATTTTGTTACATTTAAACGTTTTTGTCTTTTTTTGCTTTTCTGTGGAGAACATCCGCTGCCGCATGCCCTTCAATATGCCCAAAACCGCATTTAGCCCTTCAGCGCCGCCGCGGTGCGCAGGTAGTCATTTGTGAGCACCACATCGATCCCCATCTCAAAAAACCGCTTTGCCTCCTGCGGGTCATCACACCAAAACAGATTGCAGACGAGGCCGTTTGCCCGCGCTTTGGCGATCATCTCCTCGGTGAGGAACAGCTTGCAGAATTGAACCCTGCTGCAGCGGTAGCGCAGCGCATTTTCCACAATGCTGTAATTCATGTGTCCCTCAAGGCAGCAGCGTTCAAGCTGCGGCGCCATGGAAAGCGCCGTCTCGAGGACATCCCCCTCCCCGGTGATATAGACGCTCTCCTCACATCCGTACCGGCGGATTAGGCCGAGAATATCGGCAAACACCGCAGGGTCATAGGGTTTGATCGGTCGGTTCTCAATCTCGGGCAGAATGATCCCATCCTGATCCGGCAGCAGTCCCGGCAAGGGGGTGTTCCGGGTATACGCCCGCATGAGCGCAGATCCCCGCGCACGCATTCCCGCGCTTTCGGGATAGGGGGCATTGAGGGATTTGATGTGGATGTTCATCTTTGCCCTGCCGCCAAAGCGGGAAAGGATCTCTTCAAAGCGCGGCAGCCGCAGCCCTTCAAAATGCGCGGAGAATTTAATCCCCGCGTCACAGCGGCCTGTCTGTTCTGCCGTCATGCGGCAGATCTCACCGCTGCCGTCGGTCGTCCTGTCCACTGTGGGGTCATGGCAGACCACCAACTGCCCATCCGCTGTGGGCCAAAGGTCAAATTCAATCTCCCGCGCGCCCAGCGCAACCGCCGCCGCGAAAGCCGGCAGGGTATTTTCCGGTGCAACGGTGTTGAAGCCGCGGTGGGCGCAGAAGCTTTTTTCAATAATGTTCATCTTTGTTTCTCCCTTTCAAATTTTGAAACAGGGGCTTTAGGAAGCATTTTTCAGTTTGGGATCCAGCTTGTCCCGCAGCCAGTCGCCAATCAATGAGATCTGCAGAATCAGCAGGATGATGACCAGACTCGGTGCGATGGCGAGCCACCAATGGGTCAGCATATAATCCCGCCCGTTGCTGACCATCACGCCCAGCGAGGTGCCGGGCGGCTGGATGCCCAAGCTGAGAAAGGAGAGGGTGCTCTCCAGCAGGATGAAGCCGCTCAGCTCCATTGTGACCTGCACAATCAGCGGCGAGGCGATGTTGATAAGGATATGTTCAAAGACAATCCGCACCCCGCCGGCGCCCATCGAGCGGCTGGCCTCAATGAACTTTGCACCCCGCAGCTGGATGATCTGGCTGCGCACCAGACGGCAGAAGGAGGACCAGCCGGTAATTGCCATGACAATGACGGTGGTCAGCGGGGTCGCGCCCAGCACACAGGCAAAGATAATGCCAATAAAGGTCGTCGGCACCGACAGCCGCACATCGGTAAAAAAAGAGATCACCTGATCCACCGCACCGCCGCACAGCCCTGCCACAATGCCCAGCGCTGTGCCCACTGCGGTGGCAAACAGCATCCCGGTAAAGGAGATCTCAATGGTGGTGCGGGTCGCATAGAGCAGCCGCACCGCCACATCGCGGCCCAGATTATCGGTCCCGAGCAGATGTTCCGACGTCGGGTCGAGGAACCGCGGCAGAAGCAGCCGGGTGGTCAGGTCGTTTGCCGCGAGATCGATCGGCAGGATCACCGGCGCGAGCAGCGCCGTAACCACAATTGCCAGAAAGCTGAGCATCAGCAACAGGATCAGCGGCGGAACCGCCCATCTTTTGCGCGTCAGCTTATCCCTTTTTCTGATTTTCATTGCCATCCCCTCCTCAATGTTCCCGGATGCGGGGGTCCAAAATGCCGTAGGAGAGATCCACCAGCAGATTCACAAAGGTGACCGATGCCGCAATCACCAGCACCCCGAAGACCACCACCGGGAAATCCCGCTGCTGCGCGCTGGAAACGATCAGGGTGCCGATCCCCGGCCAGGCAAAGACGGTCTCCACCACCACCGAGCCGCCGATCATCGCGCTGAGCTGCGCGCCCAGAATCGTGATGACCGGGATCAGCGCATTGCGCAGCCCGTGCTTGAGCACAACCTGCCACTCCCGCATGCCCTTGGCGCGGGCACAGTCCAGATGATCCTGCCCGATCACGTCCAGCAGCGAGCTGCGGGTCAGGCGGGCAACACTCGCCGTCGGCCCCACCGACATGGCGATAACCGGCAGGATGTAATGCAAAGGCGTGCCGGTGTTCCCGCTTGGCAGCAGCCGCAGCTTGAGTGCAAAGATGAAGATCAGCAGAATGCCCAGCACAAAATTCGGCATCGTGCTGCCGATCACTGCGGTGCTCATGGTCACCCGGTCCAGCAGGGTGTTGTGGCGCACCGCGGCCAGCACCCCCAGCGGGATACCGACAATGACGGTAACCGCCATGACGATCGCCCCCAATGAAAGTGTCGGTCCAATCCGCTCGGCAAACAGCTCGGACACCGGTCTTGCATAGTAATAGCTGCTGCCGGTATCCCCGGTGAAAAGCCCGAACAGCGATTTGAAATATTGCTGCCAAAGCGGCAGGTCTAGGCCCAGATTTTCGCGGAGCGTCTCCTTGGCACTGTCGCTTGCGCCCGCGATGGTGAGCCATTCAATCGGATCCCCGGTGACCCGGGTGAGAAAAAAGACCAGCGTATAGACCGCCCAGACCGTGAGAACTGCTTTGAGCAGCCGCAGCAGAACATAGCGTTTCACTGTACCAACGCCTCCTTTGCGTAGAGGTGGCAGGCCGCCATATGCCCCTCGCCCAGCGGCTGCAGCGCCGGGCGCTGGGTTCTGCAGCGCTCGCCGGCCTTGGGGCAGCGGGTTGCAAACGGGCAGCCTTTGGGCATCCGGATCGGGCTGGGGACCTCTCCTTCCAGCGGGCTGCAGCGCCTGGCGCGCGCGGGGTCCGGGATCGGCACCGCCTGCATCAGCGCCCGCGTATAGGGGTGCGCAGGCGCCGCGAAAAGCGCCTTTTTATCCGCGATTTCGACCACCTGTCCAAGATACATCACAACAACCCGGTCACTGATATAACGGATTACACTCATATCGTGGGACACAAAAAGAAAAGCCAGATGATACTGCCGCTGCAGATCCTTGAACAGGTTTAGGATCTGCGCCTGAATCGACACATCCAGTGCGGAGACCGGCTCGTCGCACAAGAGCAGCTTTGGGTTGGAGACTAGCGCCCGCGCGATACAGATCCGTTGGCGCTGCCCGCCGGAAAATTCGTGTGGGTACTTTTTGAGCGCCTCCCGCGGCAGCCCGACCTGCTCGAGCAGCGGCAGGATTAT
>CALXBJ010000057.1 GCA_944386515.1 uncultured Pygmaiobacter sp. | reverse complement strand
GGTATAATGAAAGACGGCTATGCGGGCGGCGCCGCGCGGCGCGCCGGATGGCCGTCTTTCTTTTTTACAGGCAATCTTTTGCTGGGAGGGAATGCAGGTGTCGATTCAGGAACTCAAGATGCCGCTGATCGAGGATGGCGAGCGCTGGGCCTACGGCGGGGATCAGGACTGGTGCCGCACGGCATGGCGGCGCGGCTGCGGCTGCGGGCCAACCACCGGCGCGAACCTGTGCGCCTATTACGCCTCGACCCGGCCCGCGATGCGAAAGCTCTACCGGGGCAGCCTTGCCCCTTTTTCCAAGGAGGAATACATCGACGAGATCGAGGACATCTTCCGGTTTATCACCCCGAGCTATATGGGCTTTCCCTACGCGGGGCGGTTTGCGCTGAAGTTCCGCGCCTACGCCCTCTACCGCGGGGTCAAGCTGACCAGCTGCGGCTGCGGCGCCGCCGAGGATGCCGGGCAGATGTACGACTTTGTCCGCCGGGGCATCGACTCGGACAACCCCCTTGCGCTGCTGATTTTGCGCCACCGCGCGCCCGAGCTGGCCGAGGACAACTGGCACTGGGTCACCGTCAGCGGGTATCTTGACGGGGCCGACGGCCAGCAGGTGATCCTGAGCAACTGCGGCGAGCGGGAGGTGCGCCCCGCGTCGATGCTGTTTGAGCGCCATCCCAAAAACACCGTGCGGCTGCTCTACTTCCGGGAGGCGCGCTGATGGTGGACGCGCAGTTTGCCTGCGGCGGGGTGCTGTTTGACGATCAGGGCTACCTGCCCGCCTTCCTCGCCCGCGCCGCCGAGGAGGAGGAGAAGATCGAGGAGATGACCTTCTGCCATCTGCGGTTCGGCCCCGCCGACCTGCGCGGGCTGGAGTTTGCCCGCTGCCGGTTTGAGGGGTGCAGCTTTTCCGGCTGCCGGATGGACCGGCTCTACCTGCGGGAATCGGTGTTTGAGCAGTGCGACCTGACCGGCTGGACCGCGTCGGACGCGACCCTCGCGTCGGTGGTCTGGCGGGACTGCCGGCTGTCCGGTGCGCAGCTGTCCGGCTCGGTGCTGCGGGACTGCGCGCTGCAGCGCTGCGCGGCGGACTACCTGAGCCTGAGCGGCTGTACGCTGCGCGGCTGCAGCTTTGCCGACTGCCGGATGCCGGAGGCCTTTTTCGACGGCTGCCGGCCCACCCGCCTGCGGCTCTCGGGCTGTGTGCTCACCCGGGCGGACTTCACCGGCACCCCGCTCAAGGGGGTCGACCTGACCGACGATGAGATTGACGGCCTGCTGGTCGCCGGCCCCGAGCTGCGGGGCGCGGTCGTGAACCCGGCGCAGGCCTGCGAGCTGGCCCGGCTGCTCGGGGTCGTGATCCGCTGACGGCCCTCTTCCGTCTCTTTGCTCCGCACAACACAGCAAAGCGCCCCGGCCCTCTCCCCCCTTTTGGGGAGATGGGCCGGGGCGCTGTTTTTATTTTTGGAGGAGCAGCGCGCCAAAAAGCGCTGTTTTCCCCGCGCCGTCCCTTCGCCGCCGGCGCCGCGGCAGGAGACGGAAGACGTCGCAAGCTTTTTCAACAAGCTTTCGCCCGCAGCTGGGCGCCGCGTGGGTTTGCGGGCGCTTTTTCAGCTTCCCGCGGCAGCGGCATTCTCACTCGTGCCGGATCGCCTCAAGGGCCGAGATCTTGACCGCGCGGCCGGCCGGCATGATGCCGGAGACCACCCCGATTGCGGTCGAGAAGAGCAGGCCGAGCAGGGCCAGCCAGACCGGGATCACCGACATCTTGGAGCCGTACATCGGCAGCATCATCACGATGCCCTGCAGCATCGGGCCGAAATAGTTGAGCACAAAGGAGAGCAGATAACTGGCCGCGATCCCGATCAGGCCGCCGACAAAGCCGATCATCCCCGCCTCGAGCAGGAACATCTGGCGGATCTTGCCCAGCTTGCAGCCGAGCACCTTCATCACCCCGATCTCCCGGGTGCGCTCGTAGATCGCCATCGTCATGGTGTTCGCAATCGAGAGGGCCGCGACAAACAGCGACACCGCGCCCAGACCGCCCAGAATCAGCTGGATCATCTGGGACTGCTCCTGCATATTCTTGCGCTCGCTGCTCATCGAGTAGGTCTCGTAGCCGTATTCCTTGATGGCCTCCTCCACCTCTTCGACATTGTCGACATCGTCGACCTTGACATAGATCTCGCTGTATCCGTTTTTGCCATAATTGGCATCCTTGATGCCGTTGGCCTTCATGTACTCTTTTTCCAGCTTTTTGACCAGATCAAGGTCCATCAGCACCCCCTGCGAGGTGATGTAGCCCTTTTTGTAGTCCTCCAGCATCACCCCGACGACCTGCAGCTCATAGCTGAGCTGATCGCTGTTCTCGTCGTTCTTGTAGGTGCGGAAGGTGATCTTGTCCGCCTCGATATCCACAAACGGGTCCAGCGGGTTGCCCATCGCGTCGGTCTGCCCCTGCCAGCGGTAGGCGCTGTCCCCCCGCTTTTTGGTGTCGTTGAAGCTGTACCCGGTGTACTGGCCCAGCAGCACCGGGATCTTCTTGGACGCCGACGCGGAGGAGAGGGCGGGCGCCTCGTCGAGATACTTGCCGCTGACCAGCTCGTATTCCAGCTCCCGCGCCGCCTGCGGATAGATGCCCACGATCTCGGCATAGGCCTGATAGCGGTCGTTTTTGCCGGCATAGAGCTGCCCGTTGAGGTACTGCGGGCGGTAGAGCGGGGTCGCGACCTTGACGTGCTCCAGCCCGTCGAGGGTCTTGACCATCTCGTCGTCCAGCTTGGGCACCTCGGTGTTCCCGCTCCAGTTATAGACCTGAATCTGGGTCAGATCCCCCCACTGGGAGATCATCTCCTCAAAGCCGACATTCATCGCAATGCCCAGCGACACCATGACCACGATGGAGCAGGTGCCCACCACCACCCCGATGATGGTCAGGATGGTGCGCCCCTTGCGGCGGCGCAGATTCTCAAAGCTGAGCGCGAGAAGATCAGATATCCTCATCGTCATCCTCCAGCAGCTGCTTTTTCGCCTTTCTCTTCTTGAGCAGCACCACCGCCGCGACCAGCGCGCCGACGGCCGCCGCCGCAATCAGCAGCCAGCCCCACCACGGCATCCCGCCCTGCGGCTCCCCCATCGTGGGGTCCATCGAGGGATCCATGATGCCGGGATCGGGCATCTCCATCTGCATGACCTCGACCGAGAACTCCTTCTCGATCTTCTTCTCGTTGCCCTTGTCGTCCTCATAGGTCAGGATGATCTTGCCGTTGATGGTGCCCGCCGCCGAGGCCGTGATGCTGAAATCGGCGCTCCCCTCGGTGCCGGGGGCGACGTTGCCCAGATACTGGTTCTGGCCGGGATTGTCCATCCCCTCGCCCTCGATCTCGGCGGAGAGGTTATAGACGGTCCCCTTTCCCTTGTTGACATAGGTCAGGGAGACCGAGCC
>CALXBJ010000056.1 GCA_944386515.1 uncultured Pygmaiobacter sp. | reverse complement strand
GTTGCCGATCCCGTTCTGCCCGTGGATGCGGTACTTGAAGGCGCCGGGATGATACTCCTGCGCGCCCCACGCGTGGGCCGCGCCCCGGCAGACCGGCACCTCCGGGTGCCCCAGCAGCGCCAGCAGGTCCAGTGAATTGCGGACCGAATCCTCCATCGTCACATTGCCGAAGACCCCTGTCACGCCAATCAGCTCGGCCTCCGGCAGGCCCAACGCATACGCCAGCGCGAGCGCATCATCAATGCCGGTGTCGAGATCCAGAATCAGCTTCATCTGCAGTTTCCTCCTATCCTTTTTTGCAAAACTGCCGCTATGCAGTCTCTCACAGCCTGAACAGCACCCCGAGCACACCGCCCGCAACGATGACCAGAATGGGGTGCAGCTTAAATTTTTGATAGCAGAACAGCCCGATGGCGAAGATCACAAGGTGGCTCCAGGAAACCATGCCGAGCAGCTCGGCGGAATCCAGCCGCAGCAGGGTGGTGAGGAAGAGGTCCAGACAGGCGGCGGCAATCAGCCCGGTGACAAACGGGCGGATGCCGACAAAGGCATTCTGCACCAGGCGGCTGTCCTTGAACCGGTCGAGCATATTGGCGATAATCATGATGACAATCAGGCTGGGGGCCACCAGCGAGAGGGTCACCGCGATGCCGCCGGTCAAACCATGGGTCGTATAGCCGACATAGGTCGCCATATTGACCCCCATCGGGCCGGGGGTCGACTCGCTGACCGCGATCATGGTCGAGAGGGTGGCGGTGTCAAACCAGCCGTAGCTGCGGGACATCTCCTGCAGGAAGGGGATGGTCGCAAGCCCGCCGCCGACCGCAAAAAGGCCTGTTTTGAAGAACTCCAGCATCATCAAAAACAGCTCACTCATGCCGGACACCTCCCTTAATCAGCCCGCAGACCGCCGCGGCCACCACCAGCAGCACGGTGGAGATCGAGGTGAAGTAGCTCAGCAAAAATGCCGCCGCGCAGAGCACCACGCCAAACAGGTCGCCCACGCTCTTCTTGGCCAGCTTGTAGATCGACACCGCCATCAGGATGCACACGCTGATCCGGATGCCGGACAGCGCCTGCTGCACCACCACCAGCTCCTGAAAGTTGGTCAAAAAGGCTGCGATGATCGAGATGATAATCAGACTGGGGGAGACCACCCCGAGGGTGGCAAAGATCCCACCCGGGACCCCTTTGACCTTATACCCGACAAAGGTCGCGGTGTTGACCGCGATGATGCCGGGGGTACATTGGCCGATCGCATAGTAATCCATGATCTCATCCTCATCCGCCCAGCGGTACTTCTCCACCACCTCCCGCTGGATCATCGGCAGCATCGCATACCCGCCGCCGAAGGTGAACAGCCCCATCTTGAACCAGACAAGGTAGAGATTGATCAATTCCTTCAATCCAAAACGCCTCCTTGTTTTTTGCACCGTTTTCCGCCCTGCACAGCCGGATTTTTCCTGATTACAGGATAGCATCCCGCCGCGGGGATGAAAACAATCTTTTTCCTATCGCTTCGATTCGCCGCGGCTATATCTGCGCAGCTGCCGCTCACTCCCGCTCAAAAATCAGGTCGATCTCCTCAATATACCCGGTGCTGCGCTGGACCGCCGGGATATAGCCGGCATAGCGCCATCCCTGCGCCGCGCGGCGGCGGATTACCTCCCGGTGCGCCTCGCTCTCACCCTTGAGTCCGCCGAAAATACTGTATCCCGTCCCGTAGTCAATCGCGACCCGTTCAAACTCCACCTGCATCGAATCTGCCCCCTTCCGACTGTGACTTTTTGAGAAACCCAGAATATTATAGAGGATTTGGCGCACAAAGAAAAGGCCGGCTTCCCGCCCGTGCCGGCCGCCGCATCCCGCCGGGTCGTCTTGACGCCCATCCGGGCGCGCCGTATAATTTTTTTAGAAAAAAGGAGGGAGCAATATGCAGGAATCCTTCGCGCGGTCGGCGCTGCTGCTGGGGGAGGGGGCGCAGGAAGTCCTTGCCCGCTCATCGGCCGCGGTCTTCGGCATCGGCGGGGTGGGCGGCCACGCAGCCGAGGCGCTCGCCCGGGCCGGCCTTGGCCGGATCGACCTGTTCGATCCCGACACCGTCAGCATCACCAATCTCAACCGGCAGATCGTCGCACTGCACAGCACCTTGGGCCGCCCCAAGGCCGAGGTCATGGCGGAGCGGATCCGGGACATTAACCCCGGCTGCGACGTGCGCGCGCTGACCGTCTTTTATGAGGAGGCAAACGCCGATCAGTATCCTCTTTCGGCGTACAATTATCTGATTGACGCGGTGGACACCGTCTCCTCCAAGCTGACCCTGATCGAGCGCGCCTATGCGGCCGGGGTGCCGATCATCAGCGCGATGGGCTGCGGCAACAAGCTCGACCCCTCCCGCTTTGAGGTCGCCCCGATTGAAAAAACCACCGTCTGCCCACTGGCGCGGATCATGCGCCGGGAGCTCAAGCTGCGGGGGATCCGGGGGCTGAAGGTGGTCTACTCCACCGAGCCCGCCCTCTCCCCCGCGCAGGGGGACGAGGCGCCGGCTCCCGGGCGGCGCACCGTGCCGGGCAGCGTCAGCTGGGTGCCGGGGGCGGCGGGGCTGCTGCTCGCCGGTGAGGCGGTCAAGGATCTGCTGCGGGGCGCCGTCCTGTTGTAAGGGCGCCGCGGCCTTTTGGGAATTGGGTATTCAAAATCACGTTTGCGCGCCGCGGCAGGCCGGCTGTGTATCTTCGGCAGAGCAACGTCCAAACGCGCCCCGCAAAATCTGCGCCGGGCTGCGGCGCTGCGCGGCACACTGAGAAAGGAGAGGGCAGAATGCGATATCGGGAATTGGGTTCCACCGGGCTGAAGGTCAGCGAAATCGGCCTTGGCGGCGAGTGGCTGGAACGGCACGGCACACAGGAGGTTAAGGAGGTCATCGATGCCTGCGACGCGGCAGGGATCAACATCCTTGACTGCTGGATGGCGGAGCCGAAGGTGCGCAGCAACATCGGCGCCGCGCTGGCCGGCCGACGGGAGCGCTGGATCATCCAAGGACATATCGGCTCCACCTGGCAAAACGGGCAGTATGTCCGCACCCGCGAGATGGACAAGGTCGTTCCCGCTTTTGAGGACCTGCTCGCCCGGCTCGGGACCGATTACCTCGACCTCGGGATGGTCCATTTTATCGACAGCGCGGCGGAGTTCGAGCAGGTCATGAACGGCCCCTTCTTCGAATATGTCCGCCGCCTGCAGCGGGAGGGGCGGATTCGGCACATCGGGATGAGCACCCACAATCCCCACATCGCCAAGGCCGCCGCGCTCTGTGGTGAGATCGAGATGCTGCTGTTCAGCGTCAACCCCGCGTTTGACCTGCTGCCGGGCAGCGAGGATCTCAACCGGTATTTTGAGGCCGGCAGCTACACCGAATCCCTGCACCAAATCGCGCCCGAGCGGGAGGAGCTCTACCGCATCTGCGCGCGTCAGGGGATCGGCATCACCGTCATGAAGGGGTATGCCGGCGGGCGGCTGTTCGACCCCGCCGCTTCCCCGTTTGGGGTGGCGCTGACCCCGGTGCAGTGCCTGCACTACGCGCTGACCCGTCCCGCCGTTGCCAGTGTGATGGCGGGGATGGAGACCCCGCAGCAGGTCGCCGAAGCGGTCGCCTATGAGACGGCGACCGACGACCAAAAGGACTATGCCAGCGTGCTGGCCGCCGCGCCGCAGCACGCCTATACCGCCGGGCAGTGCACCTACTGCGGGCACTGCGCGCCCTGCCCGGCCAAAATCGATATTGCAATGGTCAACAAACTGTTTGATCTCGCCGTCCTGCACGAGGACGTACCGCCCACCGTGCGGGCGCATTACGGCCAGCTGGAGGCTGCGGCGTCCGCCTGTGTGGGCTGCAAAAGCTGCGAGAGCCGCTGCCCGTTTGGGGTGCGGATCGCCGACCGGATGCGCCGGGCCGCCGCGCTGTTTGAGGGCGCCGAGGGCTGAGCCGGGAGCGCGGCTGAGGTTGAAAGGCAAAGAAGGCGAAAGCCGGCATCCTGCGCCGGGCTTTCGCCCTCTTTTTTTTACAGTCGCTCCGCCGCGGTCAAGCGCGCGCTTTTTTCTTATGGTAAAGCTCCCCAAACGCCGCGCCGCCCAAAATCAACACCGCACCGACCAGCTGCAGCGGGGTCAGCCGCTCGTGGAGCAGCAGCGCCGAAAAGAAGAGCGCGCTCACCGGGTCGATATATCCCAGCAGTGCCGTGGTCTGGCTGGGCAGTTCTCCCATCGCGGAGAAGTAGAGATAATAGGCAAACCCGGTGTGCAGCACCCCGACGGTCAAAAGGCAGACAAAGCCGGCGGCGGTCATCGGGCCGGTGGGTTCGGGCCGGGTGACCAGCAGATAGGGCGCCATCACCAACGCCGCGACCAGCAGCTGGGTAAACGTCCGCTCGATTCCCGACAGGCCGGTGATGAACTTGTTGGTCAGGATCACCGCGGCATAGAGCACCGCCGCCCCAAGCCCGAGCAGCACCCCCCGCGTCGGGTCGCTGCCGGCCCCCTCGCCGCTGCCAGTCAGCAGCAGGGTGCCCGCCGCCGCGGCCAAGACCCCCGCCATCTTCGGCACCGAAAACGGCTCCTTCAAAATCAGCGGTGCGAGGGTCACCACCAGCACCGGCGATGCGTAGTAGGCAAGGGTCGCGACGCTGACCGAGGTGTAGCGATACGCCTCAAACAGCAAAATCCAGTTAAAGCCGATAAAGACCCCCGACAGCGCCAGCAGCCCCAAACGACTGCCGATCTCCCGCCAGCGGATGGTCTGGCGGCTCGCCTTTGCCGCCGCAAGCAGCACCGCGGCGCCCAATGCCGCCCGCACCAACGCAATAACGGCGCTGGGCAGCGGGATTGCGCGGACAAACAGCCCGATGCTGCCAAACAGCAGCGTCGCGGTGATGATTTTTAAATAGTTGCGGTCCATCTCCTCTTCCTCACCTTTCCCCTAAAGATCTGCTCCCGCGCCCGCCTTTACCCGGCGCCGAGCGCCTCCCGCATCCGCTGTGCCAGCGTCTCAATCGCCTCTTGGTCAATTGACGGCGGCTGGCGGCCCTCCTTTTCGAGCGCGCGGGTCAGCGAATGGGTCAGGAACTTATCCATCCCGCTGCGGGCGCGGGGCGTGAGCTGTCCGCCCAGAGATTTCGCCGCGGCCGCATGGGCGAGCAGCGGCGCGGGGATGTTCCGTTTGAGATACTCCTGCGCCTCGTCTGCAAGGGCACAGCAGATAAAGCAGCCCAGCGGCCGCGCGAGCAGCGCCCCCTTGTGCTGTGCGAGGTAGGCGCGGGCCTTGCGGTGCAGCTGACCCATCCGGATTGCGCCGCCGACAATCACCGCGTCATACTCTTTTGGGTCCGGCCAGCCGAGGTTCAGGTCCACGACCTGCGCGCCCTCAAGGCGCTCCGCCAGACGCTGCGCACAGGTCATGGCCGTCCCGGTCTTGCCGGCCACCGCGATCAAAATCCTCATCAGGCTTCCCTCCCTGTCTTTGCCCCTCAGCCCCGAAAGCGGGTGAGCCGGCCGTTCCAGTAATCACTCATCGAGCTGCCGGGCAGCTCGGTCAGTTCCCGTCCCAAAAAGTCGGGCGGGTCAAACGCGCGCGCCTCCTGCTCACTCTCAAATTCCACCTCCGCGTAAAAGAAGGCCCCCGGCTGTCCGCCGTCCACCAGGCTGACCTCCAGCTTGTGCCCGTCGGGCAGGCGGTAAGCGCGGTAGTCCTTTTCAATCAGCGGCGCACCCAGCAGCGCGGCAATCCGCTCAAAAACCTCCTCGCTGATGGGGGTCTCAATCTCCTCCCGCACAAGGGTACCCTTCCCCTTGATGCAGAGGATGTATCTGCACCCGTCCGCCCGCTCCTCTGCGCGGATACGCACCACCGGCGCGGCGGCGAGCTACCCTTGCCGCATCCGCACCCTCTCCAGCATCGGCAGCTGCTGCGGGAAGCCGCAGATCTCCCATTTGCGCTCGATTTCCATACAATCCTGCCCCCTTGCCGGCGGCCCAAGGCCGCCCGATTTCCCTTTGCCGCAGCGCGCGGTTTTTGCACAAATCCTCCGCCCTGCAAAAGCCCGCGTCCCCCCGCCGGCCGCCTGTGCCGCTCCCGCAAAGAGGGAAAGCGAAAAATGCCGGCCGCTGCAAAGCGGTATAATAGGTTATATTATACCATCCCCGCCTTCAAAAAGCATCCCCGTCTGCCCGTTTGACCCGACGGGCGGCGCGGGTTATAATGGGATGCAGAAACTCTCCGCGCAAAAAGCGCGTCGCAGCAGAAGGAGGAACCGGTTTGAAACAGGAGCGTCCCTACGCAAAATACACCGTCAGCCGCAAGGCACAGGCCAGCATTGAGGCCGGCCACCCATGGGTCTATTCGGACGAGATCCGCGCGTTTGACCCCGGCGCCGAAAACGGCGATCTGGTGGATGTCGTCAGCGAAAAGGGCCGATATCTCGGCACCGGCTTTCTCAGTGAAAAGAGCAAGATCCGGGTGCGGCTGCTCTCCCGCAATGCCAACGACCGGTTTGACGAGGCGTTCTGGCGCCGCCGGCTGCAGTGGGCATGGGAATACCGCAAGCAGGTGATGCCCCCGCAGGATCTGCTCTGCTGCCGGGTTGTCTTTGGGGAGGCCGACGGGCTGCCGGGGCTGACCGTCGACCGGTTTGGCCCCTATCTCGTCACCCAGACCCTCTCGGTGGGGATTGAGCGCCGCAAGGGGCTGCTGTTCCCGCTGCTGGTCGAGCTGCTGCGGCAGGACGGGCAGGAGATTGCCGGCCTCTACGAGCGCAACGACGTCGCGCTGCGGGAAAAGGAGGGGCTGGATGAGGGCAAGGGGTTCTTCCCGCTGGCGGGGGAGGCGGCCCCTCAGCAGACCACGACCCGGATCGTCGAGAACGGCATCACCTATCTGGTCGATTTTGAGAACGGGCAGAAGACCGGGTTTTTCCTCGATCAAAAATACAACCGGCAGGCGGTGGCGCGGCTGGCACGGGGGCGGCGGGTGCTGGACTGCTTCACCCACACCGGCTCCTTTGCGCTGAATGCGGCGGCCGGCGGCGCGGAGCGGGTGACCGCGGTGGATGTCAGTGAGAGCGCCGTTGCGCTGGCCCGGCAGAACGCCGTCCTCAACGGACTGGACGGGCGGATGGATTTCGTCGCCGCCGACGTCTTTGACCTGCTGCCCAAGCTCGCGCAGGAGGGCGGCCAGCCCTATGACTTTATCATACTCGATCCGCCCGCCTTTACCAAGAGCCGCCGCACGGTGGACAGCGCAATGCGGGGCTACAAGGAGATCAACTACCGCGCGATGAAGCTGCTGCCCCGCGGTGGCTATCTTGCCAGCTGCAGCTGCAGCCATTTTGCCACCGAGGCGCTCTTCGTCAAGATGCTGCGTGCCGCCGCGCGGGATGCGGGGGTAGAGCTGCGCCAGATTGAGGCGCGCCAGCAGGCGGCCGACCACCCGATCCTCTGGAATGTGGAGGAGACAAACTACCTCAAATTCTATCTTTTTCAGGTCGTCTGAGCGAAAAAAGCAAGAGAAAGCGGCGGGGTCCTTTGGGATCCCGCCGCTTTGCCGCGTCTGCCGCCGGGGCACGCCCGGGCTGCCGCGCTTATTTCATCAGGTTGCGAGGGCTGCCGTCAAGGTAGCAGCGCACGTTTTCAAACACCATTTCCGCCCGGACCACCATGCTCTGCGCGGTGGCAAAGGCGACGTGCGGGGTCAGGATGACATTCGGCGCGCCGCACAGCGGGTGGTCGGCGGGGATGGGCGGCTCGGTCTCAAAGACGTCGATCCCCGCGCCGGCAATCCGCCCCTCCTTGAGGGCCTCGGCGAGGGCGGCGCTGTCCAGCACCGGCCCGCGGGCGGTGTTGATGAGCAGCGCATCCGGCTTCATCTTGGCAATCTGGGCGGCCCCGATCATCCCGCGGGTCGCATCGGTCGCGGGGACGTGCAGGCTGACGACGTCGGCGGTGCTCATCAGCTCATCCAGACTGAGATACTCGATCCCCATCGCCTCGGCCTCGGGGCGGCGGGTGCGGCTGTAGCCGACCAGCCGGCAGCCGAACGCCTTCGCCAGTGCGGCGACCCGCAGACCGATCGCGCCGGTTCCGACGATGCCGAAGGTCTTGCCCGCCAGCTCAAAGCCAACCAGCCCGGCCTTGGTGCCGCCCGCGCGGCAGGCCGCGTCACAGGCAGGGATCCGGCGCAGCAGCGAGATCACCAGCCCGAAGACCAGCTCCGCCACGCTCTCGTTGGAATAACCCGCACAGTTGGAGACGAGGATCCCCCGCTCCCGGCACAGGTCCATCGGCAGGTGATCCACCCCGGTAAAGGCGACCGAGATCAGCTTGAGGTTTGTGCAGGCCGCGACCACCTCGGCCGGCAGCGGGCTGCTGGCCACCATCAGGATGTCGGCATCCTTTGCCCGCTCGATCAGGACATCGGTCTCCCGCGCGCCGTCGGTGTAGGCGGCAAAGCTGTGCCCGGCGGCAATCAGCGGGGCCGCAAGCGCGGCCACCTTCTCCTCGCTGACCGCGAGGGATTCCAGCAGAACGATCTTCATCAGAATACTCCCTTTCCGGCGGGCCGGAAATCCCGGCCCGGTTGGTTTTCTGCTATTTATTATACCAAATCGGCCGCGCCGCGCAACCAGAAAGGCAATCGCCCCGCGTGCGGGCGGCAGTTTGGCGCGTCCCTGTCCCCAACCGGTTGACTTTGTCCCGCCAAAGGTCTAAAATGCTCTTTGTAAATTTTCCGTAAAACGTTTGATTGCATGGGAAGGAAGCGAGGAAATGGAGCGCACGCAGCCGGCGGCAAAGCCGCTTTTTTCCGGCCCGGCGCTGCGGCGGCTGATCTGGCCGCTGGTAGGCGAACAATTTCTTGCGGTGTTGACCGGCATGATGGATACGGTGATGGTGTCCAATGCAGGGGAGACGGCGGTATCGGCGGTTTCGCTGGTGGACTCCCTCAACATCCTGATGATTAACATCTTTGCGGCTCTGGCCGCCGGCGGCGCGATTGTCGTCAGCCAGTATCTGGGCATGAAGGATGTCAAAAATGCAAACCGCGCCGCAAAACAGCTGGTCTTCATCGTCGCAGCGCTGGGCGGCGTGCTGGGCCTGCTGTGCGCGGCAAGCCGCACCCCGCTGCTGCGGTTTTTGTTCGGCGGCATTGACCCGATCGTCATGACCGACGCGCAGAAGTATTTCTTTATCACCGCACTGTCCTATCCCTTTATCGCCGTCTATAACGCCGGCGCGGCAATCTTCCGCTCGATGGGCAACAGCAAGGTCTCGCTCAAGGCCAGCCTGATCTCAAACGTCGTCAATATCGTCGGCAACGCGATCTGCATCTTTGGGCTTGGCTGGGGGGTCGTCGGCGCGGCAATCCCGACCCTGATCTCCCGGATCCTTGGCGCCGCAATGCTGCTGGTGCTGCTGCGCAGCCCGATGCTGCAGATCCGTCTGATCGACTGGAAGTCCTTCCGGGTGCGGCCCGACATGATCCGACGCATCCTTGGCATCGGGGTGCCCAACGGTCTGGAGAATGGGATGTTTCAGGTGGGCAAGATCTTGGTCCAAAGCCTGATCGCCACCTTCGGCACCGTCTCGATTGCGGCGAACGCGGTCTCGAACACCCTTTGCACCCTGCCGCAGATCCCCGCGCAGGCAATCGGCCTGTCGATGACCACCGTCATCGGCCAGTGTGTCGGTGCGCAGGACTATGAGCAGGCGTCCTCCTACGCAAAAAAGCTGACCCTGCTGGCCTTCTGCTGCAACGGGGCGCTGTGCGCCGTCTTCTTCCTCTGTGCGCCGCTGGCCATCCTGCCCTTCGGCCTCTCGGGGGAGACCGCCGCGCTTGCGCTGTCGATCGTGCGGCCCTACTTCGTTCTGGCTGCGCTGATCTGGGTGCTCAGCTTCACCTTCCCCAACAGCCTGCGGGCGGCGGGGGACGTGCGGTTCACCATGACCGCCTCGCTACTCTCGATGTGGGTGTTCCGGATCGGCTTTTCCTACCTTCTGGCCCAGTACCTCGGGATGGGGGTCCACGGGGTCTGGTGCGCGATGTACATCGACTGGGTGGTGCGGGTAATCTGCTTTTTGCTGCGCTACCGCAGCGGCCGCTGGAAGACAAAAAGGCTGGTCTAAACCAGTCCTTGCCGATATAATAGTGGGAGGAACTCTTCCCGCGCAAAAAAACGCAGAGGGCAAACGGCGGCGGAGATGCGCACCGTTTGCCCTCCGTCTTTTTTGCGGCACTGCAGCCGCGCAGTCTCTTGCGGCGGCTGCGACAAAGCGGCCCTGCACACAGGGCGGCAAAGGAGGCGACCAAAGATGGAGTGGATCTGCGCCGCGGCGGCTGCCGTGTTTTTTGTCCTTTTGGGATATGGGCTGCTGGGTCTTGCTTTTCCAAACCGGTCCCCTGTCCCGCCGCTGCCTTCCCCCGACGCCTGCCGGGATCCCGCCGGGGAGCGGCGGGTGTTGTGCGCCGCGCTGCTCTTTGGCGCGGCGGCGCTGCTCGCGGTGGCGCTCTGCGCGGCGGCCCGCTTTCCGCAGGCGGGCTTCTCCGCATTGGACTGGTACTTTGACAGCTGCGCGCTGGATGCGCGGCATTACCGCGACCTTGCCCTGTGGGGCTACGGCACCGAGGAGGCGTTTTTCGAGCAGTCGCTGATGATCGCCTTCTGCCCGCTTTTTCCCTGGCTGATGCGGCCCTTCACTGCACTGGGGCTGCCCTTTTACCCCACCGCGATGGCGGTCAACCTGCTGCTCTTCGCCGCCGGGGAGGTGCTGCTCTTCCGGGTGGTACGCCGCAGATGGGACGGCCTCACCGCGGTGTACAGCGCCCTCCTTGCCGCCCTGATGCCGGGTTCGTTTTTCTTTGTCCTGCCGATGAGCGAGGCGCTCTTCTTCTTTCTGTGCGCCGCGTTCCTCGATGCGCTGGAAACCCGGAGGTTCTTTCTCGCCGGCGCGATGGGGGCGCTCGCCGCGCTGACCCGCACGCCGGGCGCGCTGCTGAGCCTGCTTGCGGCCGCCGCCCTCTTCGCCCACTGGCGGCGGGGGGAGCGTGTGCGGCTGCGCTGGCTCGCGCCCGTCGCCGGCCCGGCCGTCGGGGTCGCGGGGTATCTCGCGCTGAACTTTGCAATTTACGGCCATCCGCTGCAGTTTTTGATCTTTCAGCGGCAGCATTGGCACAACGGCCCGGGGCTGTTTTGGCAGACACTGCGGTATCTCTGGGAATACGCCTGCTCGTGGTGGCAGGGCAGCCGCCCGATGGCCATCTGGTACGGCATCTGGCAGATTGGGCTGATCCTGCTGCAGCTGGCGCTCCTCGCCGCCGCGGCAAGGCGTCTTCCCGCGCCGTGGCTGCTGCACGCACTGGCCTATTTTGCAATGGTAAACGGGGCCAATTGGCTGCTCAGCGCGCCGCGGTACGGTCTCTGTCTGCCGGCTTTGGCGCCGGCGCTTACCCTCACCGTCGGGCAGCGCCGCGGCGCCCGGATCGCCGCGGCGCTGCTGCTGGCAGTCGGGTGGGCAGTCTTTTTCGCCGTCTTTCTCTCGGGCGGCCCCGTCTGTTGAAGGAGGGAATTCTATGAAACGGTTGATTCTGCTCGGCGGCGCGATGGGGGTGGGCAAAAGCGCCACCGCCGCAGCGCTGCTGCGGCTGCTGGACGAGGCGGTGATGCTGGACGGGGACTGGTGCTGGCAGATGGACCCGTTCCGGGTGACCGAGCGGCGCAAGGAGATGGTGGTCGACAACATCACCCATCTGCTCAACAACTTTCTGCAGGACGGCGGATATGAGAACATTATCCTGTGCTGGGTGATGGATCATCAGGAGATCATCGACGGGCTTTTGGGGCGGCTGGACCTTTGCGGGGCCGAGGTGCGGAGCTTCTCGCTGGTCTGCGGCCCCGCGACGCTGCGCCGCCATCTGGAAAAGGACATCGCCGCGGGGCTGCGCCGGCCGGAGATCCTGCAGCGGGCCGTGGACCGGCTGCCCCTTTATGAGGCGCTGAATACCGAAAAACTGGCGGTGGATAAGCTCACCGCCGCCGAGGCCGCCGCCGCGCTGGCCGCGCGGCTCGGGGCAGCGTCAAGGGGGGCGAAGCAGGGATGCTGATCTGTGCGATGGAACTGACCATCCATCTGCCCGACGCGGCCAGCCTCAAGGACAAGCGGCAGGTCTCAAAAAGCCTGATTGCCCGGCTGCAGCGCCGGTTTGGGATCTCGGCGGCGGAGGTCGGCCGGCAGGATGACCGGCAGACACTGGTGCTGGGGCTCGCCGTCGTGAGCGGCGCGCGGCAGCCGGGGGAGCGGGTGCTGGAAAGCGCGCTGCGTTTTGCCGAGGAGGAACTGCTCGGCCGCGGCGAGGTGATCGAGATTGACCGGCAGCTGCGGTGAGCCGCAGCGGGATGAAAACAGGGCGGGCGGCCCAATGGACCGCCCGCCCTGCTGTGTTCTATTCCGCCTGTGCCCGTTCGGGCAGCGTCTGCACCCCGAGCTGTTCCCGCAGCCCGGCAATCAGGTTTTGGGTGTTGATCTGTGCCCCCTCGGTGGTGAGGTGATTATTGGAGTCATAAAAATACTCTCCCCCCATCAGCGCCTTTGACAGCGGCAGCATGACCGGGATCTCAAGCGCATCGCCGACCGCCTGTGCAAACGCCTGTGTCTTTTCCCCGCTGCTGACCACCGCAAGACGGTCGGTCGGGGCGAAGGCAAAGAGCACCGTGACCCCCCGCCGGGACATCTTTTTCGCAAATCGGTTGATCCGTTCGAGGTTCTCGGCGTAAATCCGCTCCGGCGAGAGGTCGATCGGATCTCCCTCCATATAACCGGAGGCGAGCAGCGGTTCCCGGTGAAGCGTGACATCCCCCAGCGGCCCAAATGCTTCATTGTAGCCGCCGGCACCGCTTGAGAGGGCCTCCAGCTTGAGCTTGAAATACTCCGCCGTGCTGCTGAACAGCCCCGGCAGATAGGACGCCGGGACACAGCGCCAGACGTCGGGGTCCCTCCCCGCGCCCTCCCAGACCAGCGAATAGTCCACCGCCTCTCCGGTCAGCAGGCTGTGCTCCGGCGCAAGGACGATGACATCCCCCTCCTCGGCGTAGGTCTCAAGCATCTGCAGGTAAAACGGCAGCCCGAGATAGGCGGTCGCGCCGACACAGATTGCATTGCAGTCCAGCTGCTGCGCCACCTCGGCGCAGATTGTCCCATAGGGGGAGGAGGAGCCGCCGGCAAAGATGACCCGCGGCCCCTCGGCGGTCTGCATCAGGTCGGCCTTATAGCGGATGGTGGCGGCGATACTGCCGCCCCGGTGGTCCGGGATCGCGAGCAGGATACCGACCCAGAGGGCGAAGGGCAGCGCCACCGCCAAGGCCATCGCCAGCATTTTTTTCAAATATCGGGCCATCCGCGCCATCCCCCTCTCTCAGAACTGGAAATAGATAAAGTCTGCCGCCGCACCAAAGGGGCGCAGCATCAGCGCCAGCAGGATCGAGACCCCCAGCGCCCAGTAAAACAGGTACCGCGCGGCGGGCTTTGCCTCGCACAGCAGCGAGAGGGCGGGGCGGCGATAGCGGGAGATCCCGTCCCAGAGCGCAAGGGCGCCGATCAGCAGCGCCGCGGCGGCAAGCTGCGCGCCGCCCATCCCCGCCGGCGCGGCGTATTCGGCCAGCCGCAGCGGGTTGAGCCCCCTGAAGAGGTTCGCAAAAATATAACCCACATCCGCGAGGGAGTTGGCCCTGAAAAAGATCCAGCCGGTCATCGCCGCAGCCAGCGTGTAGAGGGTCCGCAGCACGCACAGCGCCGCCCCTCTGCCGCTGTGCCCCAGCCGCTGCTGCAGCGCGTCCGCCCGTTTTCCCCACAGCGTCTCAAAGCAGAGGAACAGCCCGTGCCACAGCCCCCAGCAGACAAAGGTCCAGCTCGCCCCGTGCCACAGGCCGCTGAGCAGGAAGGTAATCAGCAGGTTACGCAGATGCCTTGCCCGGCTGCACCGGCTGCCGCCCAGCGGGATATAGACATAGTCGGTGAACCAGGTCGTCAGGCTGATGTGCCAGCGGCGCCAGAACTCCCGAATACTGCGGGCAAAATAGGGGCTGGAGAAATTCTCCATCAAGGTAAAGCCCAAAATCCGCGCCGAGCCCACCGCGATATCGGAATAACCGGAAAAATCGCAGTAAATCTGGATGCCGAACAAAAAGGTCGCGAGGATCAGGGTCAGCCCCGCCTTGCCCGGCAGATTGTTGTAAACCGCATCGACAAAATCCGCCAGATAATCCGCAATCACAACCTTTTTAAAAAGCCCGACCCCGATCTGCTGCAGACCGCGGGTACAGGCCGCGGTGGAAAAACGGTGCTCCTGCCGGAACTGGGGTAGCAGGTTGCCCGCCCGCTCAATCGGCCCTGCGACCAGCTGAGGAAAAAAGCTGACATAGAGCGCGTAGTAGCCCAGATGCCGCTCGGGCGGAAGGTCGCCGCGGTAGACGTCGATGACATAGCTCAGCGTCTGGAAGGTGTAAAAGCTGATCCCGACCGGCAGCATCAGCCGCAGCGTCGGCAGCGAGAGGGAAAGCCCCGCCAGACCCAGCAGATCCCGCAGGCTGCCGGCGGCGAAATCGTAGTATTTAAAGAAAAAGAGCACCGCAAGGCAAAGCCCGACCCCGACCCCCAGCACCAGCCGGCGGGCCGCCGCCCTTTGCAGCCGGGCCAGACAAAGCCCCGCCGACCAGCTGACCAGAATCGTAAACAGGATCAGCAGGATCAGCCGTGGGTTCCAGCTCATATAAAAATAGAGGCTGAACGCCAGCAGCGCCGCCCACCGCAGACGGTGGGGCAGCAGATAATAGACGACGCAGACCGCCGGAAGGAACACCGCATAGTCCAGCGAGTTGAACAACATTTTTCCTACACACTCCCTTTGCCGCTGCGGGAAATCACCCCTCCAGCAGCGCGTCGAACCCCCCGGCATAATAGTCGCAGAGCACCTTGATCCGGCTGCGCTCATCGGCCGCGGATTCATCATAGATCGCGACGGTGCGGCAGCCAGCCTCCTTGGCGCTGCGGATCGCGTGCAGCGAATCCTCAAACACCGTCATCTGCTGCGGCTTTGCGCCAAACCGCTGCGCCAGCTGCCGGTAATAGTCAGGGCTCTGCTTGGTGACCGAGATGCTGTCCCGGGTGACGATAAACTGAAAATAGGGCACTAGCCCCAGCCTCTCCAGCGCGGGCCGGACATAGGCCGGCTCGGAGGCGGTCGCCAGCGCGAGCGGCACCCCCTGCCGGCGCAGCTGGTCGAGATAGTCCCGGGCAAACGGCTTGAGCTGGACCCGCTCGGCATAGTCCTGCGCGACCATCCCGCAGATCTGCCGAACCCCTTCTTCCACCGTGCCCGGCAGCTGCAGCTCCTGATGCAGCTTGGCAATCGCCTGCGGCACCGTCATCCCCCGCAGCCGCTCTGCGAGGCCCTCTGGCGGATGGACCCCCTGCCGCTCAAGGTATCGCTCCGCCGCCGTCTGCCAGATCCACAGCGAATCCAGCAGGGTGCCGTCAAGGTCAAACACCGCATATTCAGGGCGGCCGCATCGCCCCTCATAGGCGTCGAGAAAATGGTGGTATTTCCCGGCGAGGTCGGTATACCCGATCACCGTTTTGAGGTTGACGTCATGGATGCTGCGAAAGATGTTGACGTCTACCTGCGGGTTCTCCTCCCGCAGCCGGTGGATCAGCGCCTTGGTCGCGCTGCGCCGGCCGCCGTCGGTCCCGGTCAGGTCGGAGCGGGTCTCGGTTCGGCTGCAGGCGCACTGCAGGAAGGAGAGGCCATTGTACCGCACCCACGCCAGGATATCCCGCTCCCGCACCAGATACAGCGGGCGGATCAGCTCCATCCCCTCAAAGTTCTGGCTGCGCAGCTTGGGCATCATTGTCTTGACCTCGGCGGAGTAGAGCATACTCATCAGCACCGTCTCGATCACATCGTCAAAATGATGGCCCAGCGCAATTTTATTGCAGCCCAGACTCTGGGCATACTTATACAGATGGCCGCGCCGCATCCGCGCGCAGAGATAGCAGGGGCTCTCGGCAATGGCCTCGACCACCTCGAAGATATCGCTCTCAAAGATCTTGACCGGGATGCCCAGCAGCGCGGCGTTCTCCTCAATCCGGCGGCGGTTTGCGGGGGCATAGCCGGGATCCATCACCAGAAACTCCAGCTCAAACCGCAGATAGCTGTGCCGCTGCAGCTCCTGCATACATTTTGCCAGCAGCATACTGTCCTTGCCGCCCGAGATGCAGACCGCAATGCGGTCCCCCTCCTCAATCAGATGGTAATCCTTCACCCCGCCGACAAACCGGTTCCAGATGGATTTTCTGTACTTTTTGATGATGCTGCGCTCGATTTCCTGTGTGCGGTCCATAGATGCTCCTTCCCGTGCCCCAAGCGGCCAAAACAGGGGCGGGGCTGCCTTTGAAACAACGCTTCAAGTTTAATCGATTTGGCCGGTCCTGTCAATAAAAAGCGCCTTTTCCCGCCCCGTGGGGCGTCGCCGCATTTTCCCTCGAAAAACGGCGGGTAAAATTCGCCCAAAAAACGATCTTTTCTCAAAGAACGGTTGCATCCGGACAGACAGCATGATATGATACCACTGGGTATGTCCGTTAAAATTTTAACCCATCAATGTCATTGATTATAGAACGAAAGGACGAGTACACGATTATGATGAGAGGCATCTATTCCTCGGTAACCGATATCCGCCGCAAGGTCTTTACCGAGGTCGCGCGGCTGGCTTATGAGGGCGGGGATTACTCCCGGATCGAAGAGCTGCCCTACAAGATCATCCCCGGTGAGGAGGCCTCCTATCGGGACAGCATCTTCCTCGAGCGGGCGATTGTCGGCGAGCGGCTGCGTCTGGCGATTGGCCTGCCGCTGCGCCCGGTGACCGAGCACGCCCGGCTGAGCGAGGGCATTGAGGAGAGCGCTATCGCCAAGAAATATTATGACCCTCCTCTGGTCAACATCATCAAGTTCGCCTGCAACGCCTGCCCCGAAAAGCTGGTCCGGGTGACCGACGGCTGTCAGGGCTGCCTCGCGCATCCCTGCAAGGAGGTCTGCCCCAAGGGGGCGATCTCGATCGTCCACGGCAAGAGCGTGATCGACCAGTCCAAGTGCATCAAGTGCGGCCGTTGCGTCGAGGCCTGCCCCTACCACGCCATCATCAAGCAGGAGCGCCCCTGCGCCGCCGCCTGCGGAATGAACGCGATCCACAGCGACGAGCTGGGCCGCGCCTCCATCGATTATGACAAGTGCGTCTCCTGCGGGATGTGCATCGTCAACTGCCCGTTCGGCGCGATCTCGGACAAGGGGCAGATCTTCCAGCTGATCCACTCGATCAAAAACGGCGACCGGGTCTATGCCGCCGTCGCCCCCGCCTTTGTGGGCCAGCTCGGCCCCAAGGTCACCCCGGAGCGGCTGAAAGCCGCGATGAAGCTGCTGGGCTTTGCCGACGTGGCGGAGGTCGCGGTCGGCGCCGACCTGTGCACCATCGACGAGGCAGAGGACTTCGTCAAAAAGGTGCCCGAGAAGCTGCCCTTCATGGCGACCTCCTGCTGCCCGGCCTGGTCGGTCATGGCCAAAAAGCTCTTCCCCGACCTCGCGCCGAACATCTCGATGGCACTGACCCCGATGGTCTTCACCGCCCGTCTGCTCAAGAAGGAGCACAAGAACTGCAAGGTCGCCTTTATCGGCCCCTGCAGCGCCAAAAAGCTGGAGGCCAGCCGCCGCACCATCCGCAGCGATGTCGACTTTGTGCTGACCTTTGAGGAGATCATGGGGATGTTCGAGGCCAAGGGGGTCAACTTTGACGAGATCACCGAGGAGCACCCGCTGCGCGAGGGCACGGCTGCCGGCCGCGGCTTTGCGGTGAGCGGCGGCGTCGCCTCCGCCGTGGCGGACGTCATCCACCGCCAGTACCCCGACAAGGAGGTCAAGATCATGGCGGCGCAGGGCCTTGCCGACTGCAAGAAGATGCTGACCATCGCCCGCACCGGCAAATACGACGGCTACCTGCTCGAGGGCATGGCCTGCCCGGGCGGCTGCGTCGCCGGCGCCGGCACCCTGCAGCCGATCGCCAAGTCCACCGCGACGGTCAACGCGTACAAGAATCAGGCCGCCGAGAAAAACGCGCTGGATTCCAAGTATGAGATCGCGCTGCCGCTGCTGCTGGAGGACTGAGCAAAACAACCTGCCCTTCCCGCACACAGTTCACCAAAACAGACAGAGGGCTTGCCCGCATGGGCAAGCCCTCTTTTTGATTGTTTTTAGGAGTAAAAGCCTATCGGGCCCAAGCGAAAGGCAAAAATCGCCCACGCACAGCGCGGGGACGCAGGCGTGCCTCTCACGCCTCGCCTGCCGCCGCCTTTTCCCGGCGGCGGAAGATCTTCTTTTTCGGCTCCTCCCACATCGGGAGCACCTTGCGGTAAACAGCCGTTGCCTTTGCGCCGATGGCCCGGTCGATGTGGTAGCGGCCGAAGTACCAGCAGCGGTACTCCGCACTCTGGGCGATCTCGTCCAAAAAGGTCTCCAGCCGGTTGGTCTCGGCCTCCTCCCCGATCAAAAACCGCCGCAGCCGGTAGGGCGGGGTGTGGGTGAGGATGTAATCGACCTTTCCGCTGTGTGCGGCGAGGGTCTCGCGGCAGTGCTGCATCTCCTCCTCGCCGGGCAGCTCCTGACGCCACCAGGTGCGCCCCTCCTCCCGCTCGAGCAGGTCCTCGCTCTCACCGCCGCCCATGCAGAGCATCGTATGCCCGCCGATGGTATAGCACTCTCCCCGCAGCAGCTGGTAGAGATGCTCCCCCAGCTTGCGGGCGCGCCCGCCCTGATACTCGACGATGGGGAACTCCTCCAGCAGGTCAAAGTTCTCGTGTGCGCCGTCGAGGAAGAGCAGGGTGTGCCGCCGCTTGCCCAGCTTTTGCAGCAGCCGGCGCTCCGCCTTGTCCCCGCTCCACAAAAAGCCGAAGTCCCCCAAAACGATCAGGGTGTCCCTCCGGTGCAGCTTTTTTTCCGCCTCCTGCAGCCGTTCCAGATCCCCGTGCAGGTCTGCTGTCAGATAGACCATCCCGGTCTCCTTTCCGTGGCGGCCCCCCGCGCGCCGATTTTTTCCCTCCGCGGCGCGGGGAACGCTTTTTATTTCCACAAAATAATGTTATACTATTATATTATCTTACATCCGTTCATCCCGCGGCAGCCCCGCCGCCGCGCCGTCCCGTCTATTATAACACAACAAAAAAATCCCCGCGAGGTATTCCCGATGAAAAAATTCCTTTGCAGCCTGCTCGCGCTGCTGACGATAAGCTGTGCCCTTTTCGCTGCGCCCGCATCGGCGGCCGCCTTTACCCTGCCGTTTGAGCCGAACGCCGACGCGGTGTATCTGGTCAACCTCGACACCGGCATTGTGGTCTACGAGAAGAACGCCGACAAAAAGCGCCCGCCGGCGAGCCTGACCAAGCTGATGACCACACTGCTGCTGCTCGAGAGCGGCGAGGATCTTGAGAACACCAAGGTCACCGCGCCCGGCTACATCTACGATGAGCTGTACGGTGTCAACAGCTCGACCGCCGACATCCGCCCCTATGAGGAGGTGCGGCTGATCGACCTGCTGTACGGGATGATGCTGCCCAGCGCCAACGAGGCGGCCAGCATTGTCGCCGACTATCTGGGCGGGGGCAGCCTGTCCAACTTCTTCTACCTGATGAACAACCGGGCCAAGGAGCTGGGCTGTGAGAACACCAACTTCGCCTGCGCCCACGGCCTTTATGGGATGGATCAGAACCACTACTCCACCGCAAAGGATATGTACCTGATCGCCAAGGCCTGCTATGATCTGGGCGAGCCCTTCATGGAGGTCGCCACCTCGCTGGAGTATTGGATGCCGGCCAGCAACAAGCACGCTAAGGGATACTATATCCGCAACACCAACCGCATGATGAACCCCTCGTCGACGGTCTACCGCTCCTATGTGCAGGGGATCAAGACCGGCTCCACCCCCGAGGCGGGCTTCAACCTGATCTCGACGGCAAAGATGGACG
>CALXBJ010000055.1 GCA_944386515.1 uncultured Pygmaiobacter sp. | reverse complement strand
ATCCGCGCCCACTCGTAGGACAGGATATCGTCCACCACCAGCTGCGGGCCGTAGTAGTCCCGGTTGAGCTGGGCGTGGATGCCGCACAGCACATCCGGCAGCAGCGGCTCGCCCGCCTCCACCTTGGCGTGGGTCTGCATCTCGAAATCGGCCAGCATCGTCTGCCGGTAGAAGGTCGAGCGCAGGTCGTCCAGATGCTTTGCCAGCAGCAGCCGGCGCAGCGCGGTGCTCTCGCAGTGGTCGAGCAGGTAGTGGTGGAGCAGCTGCTCGTTGACGGTGGAGGCCACCTCGGCGCAGAAGATCGAGTAGTCGGAGTAGACAAAGGGCTGGTTTTCGCAAGAATACATCGTGTGCATCGAGTGGCCCAGCTCGTGCACCAGCGTGAAGACATCCTCGAGGGTGTTGTCGTAGTTGAGCAGCATATACGGGTGGAAGCCGTAGGTCCCGGTGGAGTAGGCGCCGGTCTGCTTGTTGTCCTTGGGATAGACATCGATCCAGCGGTTCTCCAGCGCGGTGCGCATCTTCTCGGCGTAGTCCTCCCCCAGCGGGGCGGTGGCCTCCATCACCAGACGGGCGGCCTCCTCATAGGGGTACGCGCGGCAGACCTCCTGCGCGAGCGGCACAAAGAAGTCGTAGAAATGGAAGTCCTCGATCCCCAAAAGCCGGCAGCGCAGCGCGACATACTCCTGCAGCGGGGCAGTGTTGGCCCGCACCGTCGAGATCAGCCGGTCGTACACCTCCTCGGGGATGTGGTTTGCCGCCAGCGCCGCGGCCCGCGCCGACGGGTAGCGGCGGCTCTTTGCGAGGTAGACATCCGCCTTGACCTTGCCGTAATAGCTGGAGGCGAGGGTGTTGATGTGCCCGCCGTAAAGGTCCAGCAGGGTGTTGTAGTATTGCGCGCGGAACGCACGGTCGGCGCTCTGCAGCGCCGCGCCGTAGCCCGCCTCGGTGACCCGCACCGGCGCGCCGTCGGGGCCCTCCACCGTCGGGACGGGGGTGTCGTTGATGACCAGATCCTCGAACACCTGCCGGTAAACCCCGCCAAGGTCGCTCATCCGGGTCAGCATCGCCTCCCCCGCGTCGTCCAGCAGATGGTCGCCGCGGTCGAACAGGTCCTCCATCATCCGGCGGTAGCCCTCCAGCGCCGGCTCCTCGGCACAAAAGCGGTCAAAGTTCTCCCGCCCGCAGTGCATCAGCTCCGGCTCGAGGAAGGCCGTCTGCTCCCCGATGCGGGTGAAGAGGATCTCCAGCCGGCCGACCATCTCCTTGCCCTTCGCGGCGGCCATATCGGTGTGGAAGCGGCACTCGGCATAGATCGCGCACTGCGCGCCGAGGCAGCCCAGCTCGTCGTTGAGCCGCAGCGTCTCGGCGAGCGCCGCGGCGTCTGCCGCGGCCTGCCCCTTGCGGGCGGCAAGCGCCTCCCCCAGCTGCCCCGCCTTGGCCAGCTGCGCCTCCCATGCGGCGTCGTCGGGGAACATATCGGTCAGGTTCCAGGTGCTGTCACGGTCCAGTTTCAGCTCCAAATCGCTCTCTCCTTTCGGGGCGGCCCGCCGCCGGTACAAATGGCCCGCGCGCCGCCCGCGTTTTGTTTTTTTCAGTGCTATTGTATCACGATGCCGGCCCAAAAAAAAGCGGCATCTCACCCCCGCGCTGGAATCCTCTTGCCGGCTGTGCTACAATGGTGGCAGACACCCTCGGCCCCAGCGGGCCGCGAAAGGCGGTTTTATCATGCGGATTGAACACCTCGCGCTCTACACCCTCGACCCCGCGCCGCTGCGGGATTTTTACCGCACCTATTTCGGCGCGGCGGAGGGCGCGCCCTACCACAACCCCAAGACCGGGCTGTCGACCTGGTTTTTGACCTTCCCGGACGGCGGCTGCCGGCTGGAGCTGATGACCCGGCCGGGGGTCGAGACGCCGCCGGCGGCCCCGTTTCGCGCCGGGTACACCCATCTCTGCTTTTCACTGGGCAGCCGCGAGGCGGTCGACGCGCTGACCGCGCGGCTCGCCGCCGACGGCTTTGCCGTCAAGAGCGGCCCGCGGGTGACCGGCGACGGGTATTATGAGAGCTGCGTGCTCGACCCCGACGGCAATGAGGTCGAGCTGGTCGGCTGAGCGCCCTTCGCGGGCGGGATTTCGCCGCGGCGGGTTCTTGCGTCCCTTCCCGCGGCAGGGGCAACGCGGCGGAACGCGCCGCATCTTCAAGGCGCTGGCGCGCCCTTTTGTGCGGGGTGCGGCCGGCCGCCCTGCCCGCGGCGCAAAGCCGTCGGCCCGCACCCGCGGCGGCGGAACACGCCGCATCTTCAAGGCGCGCCGCCTTTCCCGCCGAGTGCCTCGCCTTTTATTTTATCCCAAAATTAAGTCAGGAGACATCCATCCATGCGAAAAACCATCGGGATCTTTGCCCATGTCGACGCGGGCAAAACCACCCTCTCCCAGCAGATTCTGCAGCGCACCGGCGCCCTGCGCCCCACCGGGGACGGGCTGCTGCTCGACGACGCGCCGGTGGAGCGCCGGCGCGGGATCACCGTCTTTTCCTCCACCGCCCCTTTTGTGCACGGCAGGCAGGAGTACCTGCTGCTCTACACCCCCGGCCATCTGGATTTCAGCGCCGAGGCGGAGCGCTGCGCCGCGGTGCTCGACTGCGCGGTGCTGGTGGTCAGCGCGGTGGACGGGATCCAGGGCCACACCGAGGCGCTCTGGCGGATGGGGGCGCAGTACCGGGTGCCGGTCTTTTTCTTCCTGAACAAATCCGACCGGCCCGAGGCCGACCCCGCCGCGGCGGCCCGGGCGCTGGCCGAGCGGTTCTCCCCCGACTGCCTGCCGGTGACGGGGGAGGATCTCTGCGCGCTGGGCGGCTCGGCGCTGGCCGAGCCGCTGGCCGAGCGGGAGGATGCCCTGCTTGAGCGGTATCTCGCGGGCGATGCGGCGGAGGAGGATTTTCTCGCGGCAGCCCGCGCCCTCTGCGGCGGGCGGCGGCTGTTCCCGGTCTTTTTCGGCAGCGCGCTGACCGGCGACGGGGTCGAGCCGCTGCTGGAGGGGCTGGACCGGCTGCTCGTCACCGGCTATGAGGCGCAGGAGGAGGCGCCGCTGCTCGCCCGGGTGTGGCAGATCCGGCACGACGGGCAGGGCAACCGGCTCGCCTTTTTGAAGGTGCTGCAGGGCCGCCTTGCCGTCAAGCAGGCGGTGGGGGAGGAAAAGGTCAACGAGATGCGGCAGTACACCGGGCCGAAGTTCACCCCGCTGCGCGAACTTCGCGCCGGGCAGGCGGCGACGGTGCTGGGCCTCAGCGTCCCGGCGGGGGCGGTGATCGGGGCGCAGGGCGCGGCGGAAAAGCCGCTCTTCACCCCGGTGCTGGCCGCCCGGGTCGAGATGGACCCGCCCGACGAGCCGGCGGTGCGCCGCGCGTTCGCCCAGCTGGCGGACGAGGACCCGCTGCTCGCGGCGCACTGGGACGACGCGCTGCGGGAGCTGGAGATCCGGGTGATGGGCCGGGTGCAGCTGGAGGTGCTCGCCGCGCTGGCCGAGGAGCGGTTCGGGCTGCGGGTCTCCTTCGGCCCGCCGCGGGTGCGGTATCTTGAGACCATCGCCGCGCCGGTGATCGGCATCGGGCATTTTGAGCCGCTGCGCCATTATGCGGAGGTCTGGCTGCGTCTCTCCCCCGGGGAGCGGGGCAGCGGGATCACCTTTGACAGCGCGTGCCCCACCGACCGGCTGGAGCAGAGCTTCCAGAACCTGATCGGCACCCATGTGCGGGAAAAGGAGCACCGCGGGGTGCTGACCGGCGCGCCGGTGACCGACCTGCGGGTGACCCTGCTGACCGGCCGCAGCCATCTCAAGCACACCGAGGGGGGCGATTTCCGGCAGGCGGTCTACCGTGCGATCCGGCAGGGGCTGGCCTCGGCCGAGAGCGTGCTGCTCGAGCCATTTTATGACTTCACCGTCACCGTCCCCGCCGAGGCGGCGGGCCGGGTGATGGCAGACATCCAAAAGCGGCAGGGCAGCTTTGACCCGCCCGAGACCGCGCCCGGCCTTGCCGTCATCCGCGGGCGGGGGCCGGCGGCCTGCTTCCTTGACTACGCGGCCGAGCTGCCCGCCTTCACCGGCGGGCGGGGCAGCTTTTTCGCGGCGTTCGGCGGCTACGCGCCCTGCCACAACGCCGAGCAGGTCATCGCCGAGACGGGCTACGACTTTGAGCGGGACACCGAAAACCCTGCCGACTCGGTCTTCTGCTCCCACGGGGCGGGCCATACCGTCAGGTGGAACGAGGTGCCGGCGGCGGCCCACTGCAGCCTGTGACCCCGCCGGCGCGCGTCGGCAAGGCGTTCCCCTGCCCCGCCGCATCCCCTCTCCCGTCCCCGCGGCTGGGCGTCCGACAAAAAAACCGCAAAAGAAACTGTTGACTTTTTGTCCCGGAAGAGCTAAAATAAGAAAGCGCTCAAAAACGCGGGTTTAGCTCATCTGGTAGAGCGTCTGCTTCCCAAGCAGAAGGTGGCGAGTTCGAGCCTCGTAACCCGCTCCACGTCGGAATGGACTCCATTCCATTCAAAAAGCCCAGCCGAATGGCTGGGCTTTTCTCATATCATTCCGTCATTCCTCCTTTTCCGAATCAAACCCGCTTACGCTGGGCTTTGATTCGGGTGAAGGGCCAAGGGCGCGCGGACTGTGGTCCGTGCAAAAGCCCCGGTCAAATGACCGGGGCTTTCTTCATCCCTCCGTCGCTCCTCACTTTCCGAATCAAACCCGCTTACGCTGGGCTTTGATTCGGGTGAAGGGCCAAGGGCGGGCGGGCTTGGGGCCCTGGGATCCCTCCGTCGCTCCTCACTTTCCGAAACAAAACCG
>CALXBJ010000054.1 GCA_944386515.1 uncultured Pygmaiobacter sp. | reverse complement strand
GACAGCCGCAGCCGCTACCAGTTTTACCCGCTCTCCCGCCTGTGGCGGGACATCTGCACCGCACTAAACGCAGGTCTGACCCTGCTGCACCCCGCCACCGAGCCGGTATCCGCCGCCGAGATCTACGCCGCGGTGACCGGCCGCTGCGACTGGGAGAACCATCTTGCCGCGGCGCCGGCCGATTATGACCTGCGCACCCGGTACGCCGCACTTTTCGGCGGCAGCGGGGCCTATCTATGCGACAAGGCCGAAGAGCTTGCGCAGATCGCGCGGTTCATGGCCGACTGGCAGTAACTTTTGGTGGGATCAAGGGGGGAAGGTCCAAAATGGAGAGAAGCAAGCGACTTTCACTCTGGCTTTCGCGTTGGGACTGGGCTATCTTTCTTCTGTGTATCGCCGCCGTCTCCTCCTTTTACGGGGCAGCACGCTGCGGCAGCGTTGATTTTGTCTGCACCAACGGCGACTATCAAAATTACAATGTACTGCGCCGCTTTCTGGACGGGCAGCGCCCTTATGCGGACTTTGCAAACTATCTGGGCATGGGGCCGCTCTTGCTCTGCGCGCCGCTGCTAGCGCTGCACAACAACTTTTCCGGCAGCCTTTTCGCAACCAACTTTGCCGCCTGCGCCTGCTTCATCCTATTTGTCTTTTTGATTTTTTATCTGGTCACCGGCCACAGGCTGCTCAGTGCGGTGGCCGGCCTGCTCGCCCCGAAGATCCTCAGCAGCCGGGTGCTCGCACTGCTGCCCGGCATCGGCGCCTATGCGGAAAACTATCTCGGCCTGATTGCCAAACCCGGCAATTCCTTCCGGGTAGCGCGGCTGTTCCTCCCGGTGCTGTTCTGCCTCGCGGTCCTGCTGTTTCTTTGGCGCAAACGGCGTGCTGATTCCACCCTTTCGCTCCGGCTGCTGCTGCGCGGGAGGCGCGCGTGTGCCGCAATCGGGTTCTGTCTCGGCCTTGGCATCACCTGAAGCAACGACTTCGGCTTTGCCTGCATCGGCAGCGCCTCACTGGTCCTGCTGATCCTCTCGATTGCCGACGCGGTACAGGGCGCCGTTTCGCCCCGCGCCTCCTTTTCCCGCTTTCTGTTTTTCCTCCCGGCGCTGCCGCTGGGCGGGCTTGTCTCAATCCTGCTGGCCACCCGGTTCGGCGGCGGCTATTTCCGGTTTACGCAGGGCGTGTCCGAATGGCAGTACTGGTATTACAATCTGCATGATTTTGACAAGATTTACAGCCTGCCGCAGTTTTTGAGTGAGATTACCCCGCTTACGGCGGTCAATCTGCTGCTTTATCTCGGCACCATGGTCGCCGCGTTGTTTTTGCTCTGCCGCAAGCGGGAGGACGACCGGCTGATCCTGCTGTTTTTTTGTTCACCAGCATTTTTGCCGTTCAGTTTCTGTACATGGTCGCCTGCGGCGGGGACCATTTTGAGGAGGGCAGCTACTGTGCAATCCTGCTCTTTTTCTGCGCGCTTGCGGCAAAGGGATTGCTGGCGCTTGCCGGCCGGGTAAAGCTGCTCGGCCTCATCCGCGCCGGGGCGGCGCTCGCGGCGCTGCTCGTCTCCTTCTCCTGTCTCGCGCAGGCGGCGGCGCAGCTGCGGCAGAATGCCGCTCAGGCAGATTCCCCCTCCTATGTCGCAGAGCTGGGCGGGGTCAGCCCGGACGCGGACGCATTGCGGCAGATGGCGCAGATTGTCGGGGAGGGCAGCCTCTTTTCCACCTATGCCACCGCTTTGGACGATATGCTGGGTAATTTCCAGCCCACCGGCTGTGACTATATCATCCATGCGCTGGGAGATACGCCGTTTGAGGACTACCTGAAAAACTTCACCGAAAATCAATATGATTTCGTCCAGACCACAAACTATACCGTGTGGCCGTGGGAGCCGTGGGCAAATGGGGTCAGCTGGCCGTTTTATCGCGAGCTGTACGCGGACTATGCTCTCCATTCCGACCACAGCTTCTGGACGCTGTGGCAGTATGCCGGCGAGGGGGCAAACCTGCTGGAAGGCAGCACAGAGGTCAAGGTTGAACAGCTGGATGCGCACAACGTCCGGATTACCGTCACCAGCGACGTGACCGACCTCTGCTATGCCGACCTTGTTTTGAGCTGGCAGAACAGCTATACCGACGACCCGGCCCGGCTGCTGACCTGGCAGCACACCGTCTTTGTCTATGACGCGAGTCAGGCCGGGGTGCGCGGCGGCGCCGGAGAGGGTTACTTCCAACCCGCCGCCGCACAGCAGCGGCACCTTCCGGTCTATCTTGAAAACGGCAGCGGTAGCATCGTCCTCTCGGGACAGCCGGACTACTGCACCGCGCTGACGGTCACCGGGGCGGCCTGTGATGAGCTGATCCGGTTCGCCCGATGAATGCGGGCAAAAAAACCACCTGATGGGAGCTGAGCGTCCTTTATGAATCAACTGCACCTTGCGGCCAGCAATATCGGCTGGGCCGCGCAGGATGACCCGCAGATCCTCGCGCTGATGCGGGAGCTAGGCTATACCGGCCTTGAGGCCGCGCCGACCCGGCTTGTGGGGGAAGCGCCCTACACCAAGCTGTCACAGGCCGCAGATGCCGCCGCGCAGCTGCGCGCAGCATACGGCCTTTGCATCCCCTCGCTGCAGAGCATCTGGTACGGGCAGCAGGGCAGCCTGTTTGACGCGGCCGATGCGCCCCGCCTTGCCGATTACACCTGCCGCGCCGTCGATTTTGCCGCGGCGGTCGGCTGCCCGAGCCTTGTATTCGGCAATCCTCGCCAGCGGTTTGTCCCCGCGGGGACCGATCCCGACAGCGCAATCCCCTTTTTTGAGAAAATCGCGGCTTATGCCCGCGCGCAGGGCGCTGTGATTGCGCTCGAGGCAAACCCGCCGGTCTACGGCACCAATTTCTGCAACACCAGCGCCGAGGCATTCGCCTTTGCGCGGCGGGTGCGGGGCCTTGCGGTCAACTATGACCTCGGCACCCTGCTGACCAATGGGGAGGACCTTGAACCCCTTTTTGAGAACCTCGACCTTGTCAGCCATATCCACCTCAGCGAGCCGGCCCTTGCCCCGCTCGAGCCGCGGCCGCTCCATCGGGAGCTGGCGCGCCGGCTGCAGGAAGCCGGCTATCAGGGATTTGTTTCGATCGAGATGAAGACCCACCCCGCCGAGACGGCGGCGCGGGTACTGCGCTATGCAGCGGAGGTGTTTTTGTGAGAGAAGTTTTTGGAATTTCCGGGGTGCCGGACTATACCTGTGCGGAGTACGCGCCCCGGCAGAGCGACTACTGCCTGCTGGTCCCGATCATCAATGAGGGCGGGCGGATCCTCACCGAATTAGACCGCGCGAAAAAGGCGGGGGTGCCCGGCATCGCGGACATTGCGATCTGCGACGGGGGCAGCACCGACGGCAGCACCGCCGAGTCCCAGCTGGCGCCCCGCGGGGTCAACACCCTGCTGGTCAAGACCGGGCCGGGCAAGCAGGGTGCTCAGCTGCGGATGGGGATCCACTGGGCGCTCGCGCGCGGGTATCAGGGGATTATCACCATCGACGGCAACAACAAGGATTCCATCGAGGACGTCCCCCGCTTTATCGAAAAGCTGAAGGAGGGCTATGACCTGATTCAGGGCAGCCGCTTTATCCGGGGAGGCGTCGCGGAGAACACTCCGCTTTCCCGTTGGCTGGCCGTGCGGCTGATCCATGCGCCGGTCATCAGCCGCACCGCACACTTTCACTTTACCGATACCACCAACGCCTACCGCGGCTACTCCCGCCGGTATCTCGAGCACCCGGAGGTTTTGCCGCTGCGGGATGTCTTTGCGGGATACGAGCTGCTCGCCTATCTCTCCACCCGGGCCGGGCAGCTGGGGCTGCGCTGCTGCGAGGTTCCGGTGGCCCGCCGCTATCCAAAGCATGAACCAGCCCCCACCAAGATTAAGGGGCTGCGGGGCAACAGCGACCTGCTGCAGATCCTCTTTGCCAACGCAAAGGGCGCCTACAATCCGTAATGGAGGAAGATTCGGATGAACTGGGACAAAATCATCTTCGGCGCGGGCCTCTATGGCCTGTATGCCGCGCTGCAATGCGGGCAGCGCGGGGAAAAGATCTTGGTGCTCGAGCGGGACGCCGCCCCCTTTATGCGGGCAACCTATATCAATCAGGCCCGTGTCCACATGGGTTACCACTATCCCCGCAGTTTTTCCACCGCAATCAAGAGCGCGCATTACTTTGAGCGGTTTCATCGGGACTACGAATTCTGTGAGCTGACCTCCTTCGATCAGGTCTATGCCACCAGCGCCCGGTACAGCTGGACCAATGCGGCGGAGTTCCGGCGCTTTTGCCGGGCCGCAAACATCCTCTGCGAGGACCTGCCGCCCGAGCGGTTCTTCAACCCGGGGCTTTGCGACGGCGCGTTCTTGACAAGGGAATACACCTATGACGCGCAGATTTTAAAGCAGTACTTTCTCGATAAGCTCGCACCTCTAAAAAATGTCGTCATCCGCTGCAGCGAGCAGCCGAGCGAGATCGAAAAAGAGGAGGAGCACTGGCAGGTTAAGACCAGCAAGGGGGAGCGTGAGTCCGCCCCCTTCCTTCTCAACGCCACCTATGCCGGGGTCAACGACATCCACGCGATGATGGGCTTTGAGCCTTTCAAAATCAAGTATGAGCTGTGCGAGCTCATCCTGTGCACCGTGGCAAAGCCGCTGGAAAACATCGGCATCACCGTGATGGACGGGCCGTTTTTCTCGATCATGCCCTTCGGCAAAACCGGGCTGCACAGCCTGACCAGCGTCACCTTTACCCCCCATGTCACCAGCTATGACCCGCTGCCTACCTTTGACTGTCAGCAGCGCAGCGGAGGCCTGTGCCGTCCGGGCAGCCTGTACAACTGCAACGAGTGCCCCGCAAAGCCCGCCAGCGCATGGCCCTATATGAGCCAGCTGGCAAAGAAGTATCTGCGGGAGGAATTCGGCTTTTCCTACAAGGGCAGTCTTTTCAGCATGAAGCCGATCCTCAAGGCAAGCGAGATCGACGACTCCCGTCCCACCGTCGTGCGGGTTCTGTCGGACAGCCCGCGGTTTGTCAGCGTGCTGTCGGGAAAAATCAATACGGTATATGATCTGGATGAGGTATTGTCATGAACAGGGAAAAAGAATCAAACTTTGCTTCCGCCGTTTTCTACCTGCACAACAACGAGGGGCAGATCACCCCGTTTCTCGAGCGGGTCTGGGCCGAGCTGGAGCAGCATTTCAAGCAATTTGAGATCATCGCGGTCAACGACGCCTCGCAGGACGGCAGCGTTGAGGAGATCCGCCGTTTTATGGCGCAAAAGGATCGCGCCATGCCGCTGACCATCGTCAATATGAGCCTCTATCAGGGGGTCGAGCTTTGTATGAATGCAGGGCTGGACCTCTCAATCGGGGATTTTATCTTCGAGTTCGACTCGCTGTCCCTCTGTTATCCCGAGGGGCAGATCTTTGATGCCTACCGCAACGCCCTCACCGGCTATGACATTGTCTCGGTCCGCCCGCGGCGGGGCCGCTCGCTGACCAGCCGGCTGTTTTACGGTATTTTTAACCGGTCTTCCGGCTCCAATTACAAGATCGGCACCGACATCTTCCGGGTGCTCTCCCGCCGGGCGCTCAACCGGGTCCACGCGATCAGCGCCACCCCCGCCTACCGCAAGGCGGCCTATGCCGCCAGCGGGCTCAAGCTCTGCGCCATCGAGCTGCCCTCCTCTGCCGGCGCCGATGCAAACCAGCCGCTGCGCTTTTCGCTCGCGATGAACTCGCTGGTGCTCTACACCGATGTCGGCTACCGGGTCTGCGCCGGGATCTCGCTGCTGATGCTGCTGTGCACACTGGCGGAACTGGTCTACACACTGGTAATCTTTCTCGGCGGCGGGCACCCGATTGAGGGCTGGACCACCACCATGCTGGTGCTGTCGGTCGGCTTTTTCGGGGTCTTCTTGATCCTCTCGCTGGTTCTCAAATACCTCTCGCTGGTGGTTGACCTGATCTTCCGCCAGCAGAAATATCTGGTCGAGGGGATTGAAAAGCTCTGATCTCGCCTTTGATTTTTGTTTTGGGGGAACTGCCGTGAGGAAAACTTTCAAAAACTGGTTTGCCAAGGACCTGTCCGTCCGGATGATGCTTCTGCTCGGGCTGGTCTTCACACTGGCAAAGCTCATTTTGACCGGCTTTCAGCTGGTACTGGCAACGCCCGACTTTGCAATTCTGGATGACACCCTGATGTACGAGGCCGCAAAGAGCATCACCGAGGGGAACTGGCTGGGGGAGTACAACTGGCTGACACTGGGAAAATATATGTTCTTCCCCGTCTGGCTCGCTGGGCTGCACACCCTGCACATTCCCTATCTGCTCGGTGGGCAGCTGCTGCAGATGGCGGCGGCGCTCGCCGGCGCGTGGGCGCTCGCACCGCTGCTGCGCCGGCGCTGGGCGATGCTTTTGGTCTACACGGTGTTATTCTACAATCCCGCCGCCAGCGCCGCCTTTGTCGCGCTGCGGATTTATCGCGACAGCATCACCCCCTCCCTCTCACTGCTGCTCTTTGCCGGTTTTATCGGATACGCGCTGCGCTGGCGCCAGCCGCTGAAAAAGAGCGTTTGGTTCCTTCTCATCGGCGGTGTCGGGATTGCCTGCTCCTACCTCAACCGGGAGGATGGGGTCTGGTTCCTCGCCTTCGCGATCCCCGCTATGCTTGTGACCGCCGGCTTCCTGCTGTGGGACAAATCTGCCCCCCAGCGGGTCGCAAAGCTGGGCTGCCTGCTGGTCCCCTTTGCAATGCTGGGCTGCGGGATTCTCGCCTTCTGTGCGGTCAACCAGCAGTATTACGGCCGGTTTGTCCTCAGCGATTTCACCAGCAGCGAGTTCAAGGACGCCTACGGCGCGCTGACCCGGGTCACGCAGGAGGATCCGCAGAACAAGGTCCCGGTCCCCTACGAGACCCGGATGCGGATCTACGACGCGGTGGAGGAATTCGCGTTCCTCGAGCCGTATCTTGAAACCGATATGATGTACAACAATTTCGGCTCGGTGCCGGATAAGGAATTCTATGCCGGCGGGTTCTACTGGGCGCTGCGCTCTGCCGCGCAGGACGCCGGCATTTACAGCGACGCGTCCACCGCGCAGCAGTATTTCCGCTCGCTGGCGGACGCGGTCAACGCAGCCTGTGACAGCGGTCTGCTCGAGGCGGGGCCTGCGCGCAGCGGCACCACCCCCACAATCCGGGCAGAACACATTTTGCCCACCATCAAGGAGACTTTCATCAACCTCGGCAGGGTGCTCACCTTCAGTCAGGCGGACCCCTATTACAAGACCACCCTCTCCACCCAGCTGAACGGCCAGCCCGAGCTGCGGCAGGAATATGAGGAATTTCTCGGCTGCGGGGTGAACTGGATCGCCAAAGCCGGCAGCGATCAGCCCTATTACTCCCCCCTTCAGCAGGCGAGCTACCTTGTGCTGAATCTGATCCGGTATCTGTTTGCGGTCGTTGTCCCGGTCTGGTTTGCCGCTGTTTTTGTCCTGCAGATCCGCGGTGCCCGCCGCTGCTTTGGCCGCGGTGCACAGCCGGCGGCGCTTCTTTGCTGGCTCATTCAGCTGGGGTTGTTTGCCTGCCTGATGCTGCGCTGTGCCATCGTCGCCTTTATGTCGGTGGCGGCGTTTAACGATGTTGAGGACATCATGTACCTGAGCAGCGCCCACCCGATCCTGCTGCTCTATCTGCTGGTCGGCACCCTCTCCTTTTTTGCCGCGCGCGGCAGCCGAACGGAAGACCTGTCCATTTAACGCAGAGATCAGAAAGGGAGGCATACAGCGTTAGCTGTATGCCTCCCTATTTTTGCATCTTTGCTGTTCAAAATTCTTCAATCTCATGCCGGCCAAAGCAGCGGGCACCCGGCACCGGAAGGTCCAGCGCAATCCGCCGCACCATATCCAGCGCGTGCTGTGTGCTCATCCGCCGCACCCGGCTGCGCTCGGAGCGTTCTACCGCAAGCCGCTTGACCCAGACCTTGTGCCCGCAGCTGACCGCAACATAGACCGTCCCGACCGGCTTTTCCGCGGTGCCGCCGCCTGGGCCTGCAATACCGGTGATCCCGACCCCAAAATCCGCCTTGGCCTGCTTTTGCACCCCCAGCGCCATCTGGGCTGCCACCGTCGCGCTGTAAACGCTGTACTTTTTGATTGCCGACGGCTTGACCCCGAGGATCCGCCGCTTTGCGCTGGCCGCATAGGTCACAGCGCCAAAATCAAAGACCTCAGACGCGCCGTCCCCACTGGTGATCCGCTGTGCCAGCAGACCGCCGGTGCAGCTCTCCGCCGTCGCAAGGCGGCGGCGCTGACGGGTCAGGACAGAGACGACCACCCGCTCAATCCCCTCTTCCGTCTCGCTGTAAATCAGGTCGCCCAGCCGGTCGCGGAACCGCTGTACCAGCCCGTCCCGCAACTTTGCCGCCTGCTGCTCATCCTCGCCGCGGGCAGTCACCCGGACGGCGACCTCGCAGTTTTTGGCGTAGAGGGCGGCGGTGGGGTTCTCCCCCTCCAGCAGGTCGGCGACCATCTCCTCCAGCTTGCTCTCACCGGGGCCGAAAACGTGCAGCATGGTCGAGACGATCGCGCCGCCCGCCATCTGCATCAGCAGCCCCCGCACCGACCGCTCGAACATCTCATGCATCTCATGCGGGACACCCGGCATCAGGATCGCGGTGCACCCGCCGTCCCGGAAGACCACACCCGGCGCAGTGCCGCAGCTGTTGGGGATCTTTTCCCCGCGGCGAGGCACCATTGCCTGCTTTTCGTTGTTGTGCGGCATCCCGCCGCGGCACTCAAAATACATCCGGATCTTATCCAGTTCCTCGGGGTCGAGGACCAATTCATCCCCAAAGACGGCGGCGACCGTCTCCTTGGTCAGATCGTCCGCCGTCGGCCCAAGGCCGCCGGTAAAGAGCAGCAGGTCGCTGCGCTGCTTTGCCTCCTCCACCAGTGCTGCCAGCCGGGCGGTATTGTCCCCGATCACACACTGGTGGTGCACCGTGATGCCCAGCGCCGCCAGCTCCTTAGATAGATACTGGGCATTGGTGTTGAGGATATCCCCCAGCAGCAGCTCGGTTCCCACCGAGATCAATTCCGCTTTCATTGCGTTTGCTCCCTTACCTTGGCCGCAGAGCGCGGCCGTTTTTTCTTCTGCCGAAAGAGGATAAAGCGCCGCTTTGCCGCGCTTTATCCTCTTTTTCAATGCTCACTCGATATGCAGCTTTTCCGCGTTCTCCGCAGCCGCCTCTTCCAGCGCCGCCAGCTCCGGCATCGCCGCTTCCGCCGCAAGGATCTCCTCCAGCGTCGGCTTGGTCTTGGGATGGGGCGGGGTGAAGATGGTGCAGCAATCCTCAAACGGCTGGATGCTGATCTCATAGGTATCGATCTTGCGGGCGATCTCGGTGATCTCGCTCTTGTCCATCCCGATCAGTGGGCGCAGCACCGGCAGCTCCTGTGCGGCATCGGTGCAGACAATCGCTTTGAGGGTCTGGCTTGCCACCTGCGCGAGGCTCTCACCGGTGATCAGCGCGTCGGCGCCGTATTTGATGCTCAGCTTCTCCGCCACCCGCATCATGCTGCGGCGCATCAGCACCGTGAAGAGCACCGGCACCCCGTGGTCCCGAATATAGACCTGCGGCTCGGTGAAGGGGACCACGAACAGCTTGAAGGGTCCGCACCAGGGCATCAGCTGGTAAGCGAGATCCACCACCTTCTGCTTGGCCCGCTCGCTGGTATAGGG
>CALXBJ010000053.1 GCA_944386515.1 uncultured Pygmaiobacter sp. | reverse complement strand
AAGAAGTATATCGGATAGCGAATAGTTAAAAAAGCCTGTTGGTAAAGGCGCTTGCTTTACCAACGGATTTACCAAGATTGCAGGGAAAAACATAAGAAAATACGAGAAGATTTGAGAAGATACCTTGAAAAGAAAGGAAAACTCAAAAGCTGGAAAACCCTGAAATATCAAGCGTTTGGGAAGAAATACAAGACTTAAATGGAGATATAAAAAGATGATTAGAGTATTATTTATCTGCCACGGCAATATCTGCCGCAGCCCGATGGCGGAATTTTTGATGCGGGATCTCGCCGAGAAAAACGGCCTTGCCGGCAGCCTGCAGGTGGCCAGCGCGGCGACCAGCGCCGAGGAGATCGGCAACCCGGTCTATCCGCCCGCGCGGCGCAAGCTGGCGGAATTTGGCATCGACACCGCCGGCAAGACTGCGGTGCGGCTGACGCGGCAAGACTATGACCGCTGGGATTATCTCATCGGGATGGAACACTATAACCTGCGCAATATGCAAAGGATCCTCGGGCAGGACCCGCAGCACAAGCTGCACCTGCTGCTCGACTTCACCGACCGGCCGGGGGAGATCGACGACCCGTGGTATACCGGGGACTTCGACACCGCCTGCCGCGAGATCCTGCGCGGGTGCAAGGGGCTGCTGGCCCACCTGCAGCGCACCGGTGCGCTGCAGGGCTGATTTTTTGCCTGTGAATTTTTGGAGGTGGTAAAGATGGCGCTGCGCACCCAGATGCGTTCGCTGCGGCTGGCGCGGGATCTGATGTTCAGCCAGAAGACCGAGGGGCTGCTGCCCTACCGCCCCGACCCCAAGCCCGACCCCGAGGCACGGCGGCCCGCCTTTGTGCTGGAGCGGTCGGAGCCGGAGGCCGAGGGGGTGCAAAGCGGCGCGCTGGCACAGCTCTACCGGTCGCTTGCCGCCGCGCCGGACGCCTGTGTGCACGGGCTGCTTCTCGCCCGGCACGGCAGGGTGGTGGCGGAGGGATGGTTCGCCCCCTACCGCGCCGGGGTGCGCCATGTGACCCACTCCCTCTGCAAGAGCTTTACCGGCACCGCCGTCGGCCTCGCGATCGCCGAGGGGTATTTTGGGCTTGAGGACAAGGTCGCATCCTATTTCCCCGAGTACTGCAACCTCCTCACCGGGCGGCGCACCCGCGCGATCACGGTGCGCCATCTGTTGACCATGTCCAGCGGGATCTCCTTCAATGAGATGGGGGAGGCGCTGGAAAACGACTGGGTGCGGGGGATCTTTGAGTCGGAGATCCTCTTCGAGCCGGGCAGCCGGTTTTTGTACAACAGCATGAACAGCTACCTGCTCAGCGCCCTCATCAAGCGGACGACCGGGCAGGGGCTGGTGGAGTTCCTCACCCCGCGGCTCTTCGAGCCGCTCGGCTTTGGACAGGTCGGCTGGGAAAAATGCCCCCGCGGCATCGAGAAGGGCGGCTGGGGGATGTACCTCGACCCCGAGGATATGCTCAAATTCGGCCAGCTCTACCTGCAGGGCGGCGTCTGGCAGACCCCGCAGGGGCCGCGCCGGCTGCTCCCGGAGGACTGGGTGCGGGAGGCCACCCGCACCCAGATCACCGGCAGCGAGGGGGAGTACGGCTACCACATCTGGACAAACAGCACCGACGGCAGCTTTTTGATGAACGGGATGTTCGGCCAGTATGTCGCGGTCTTCCCCGACCGGCAGACAGTCGCGGTGATGCTGTCGGGCAACGGCAACCTGTTCGCCGACTCGGTGGCCTACACCTGCCTGCGGGAGGGGATCGCGCGCTGCTGCGTCTCAGATGCGCCGCTGCGCGCGGACCGGCGCGGGCGGGCGGCGCTGGCGCGGCTGCTCGCCTCGCTGGAGTTCGGCCGTCCGGTGCCGCCGCAGCGGGGCTGGGCCGCCCGGCTGCGGGAGAGGCTGGTCGCCCTGCTGACCCGCCCCGAGCGCGCGGCCGAACAGGCTGAGAGGTGGGCGGGGGTCGACGCGTTTTGTGGGCAGCGGTGGACCTTTCCCCAGAGCCGCGCCGGGCTGCTGCCGATGATGCTTCAGGTGATGGACGGCAACTTTTCCGGCGGGGTGCGGGCGCTGCGGCTGCTGCGGCAGGGTGAAGGGCTCCTGCTGGAATGGGAGGAGCCGGACGGCGCGCTGGCGCTGCCGGTCGGGCTGGAGCGGTGGGCCGACGGGATGCTGCAGATCGGGCCGGAGCGGTTCTTCGCCGCGGCGCGGGCCGACCTGCGGCGGGACGAGGAGGAAAGGGCGGTGCTGGTGATCCGGCTCTGCCTGCCCGAGCAGAGCTCCTGCCGGCAGATCAAGCTGTCGATGCTGCCGGGTGGCTCGGGGCGGCTGCGGCTGCGGCTGGATGAGAGCCCCAGCCTTGTGATCGGGATCGAGAAGATGCTCGAGCAGGACAAGAACACCGCGACCCGCAACCCGATGGCCGACCTGATCTCCGGCGGCTATCCCCGCTACCGGCTGGAGCAGCTGATCGCGCCCGAGCTGGTGGGCGAGCCGGCGCCAAAGACGGGGGAGGAGCCCCCGCAGCCGGACGCGGAAAAAGAGGAGGCGAGCGGTCTCTGAGTACCGAAAGGGAGCCGGCGCAGCGCGCCGGCAGAAGCGATTTTACCAAGGGGACCGTCTCGGCCAACATCCTGCGGCTGGCCGGTCCGATGGTGGTCGCCCAGCTGATCAATGTGCTGTATAATGTCGTCGACCGGATGTATATCGGCCACCTGCCCGACGCGGCGGGCAACGCGCTGACCGGGGTGGGGGTCACCTTCCCGCTGATCACCGTCGTCAGCGCCTTTGCGAACCTCTACGGGGTGGGCGGCGCGCCGCTGTTTTCGATGGCCCGCGGCAGGGGGGATCCCGATGCGGCGGGGCGGATCATGGGCAACGTCTTTGTACTGCTGACCGCCACCGGCCTTGCGCTGACCGCGCTGGGGCTGGCCGCAAAGCGGCCGCTGCTCTTTTTGTTCGGGGCCAGCGAGGTCACCTACCCCTATGCCGACAGCTACCTGACCATCTACCTGTGCGGCAGCGTCTTTGTGATGCTGGGGCTGGGGATGAATAACTTCATCAACGCGCAGGGGTTTGCCCGCACCGGGATGTGCACCGTGCTGATCGGCGCGGTGCTGAACATCCTGCTCGACCCGCTGTTCATCTTCGTCTTCGGGATGGGGGTGCGGGGCGCCGCGCTGGCGACGGTGCTCTCCCAGTTTGTCTCGGCGGCGTGGGCGGTGGGCTTTCTCTGCTCGCGCCGCAGCCTGCTGCGGCTGGAGCGGCGCTGGATGCCGCTGCGCCGCGCGGTCGTGGGCAAGGTGGTGGCGCTGGGCTTTTCCAGCTTTGTGATGAGCGTCACCAACAGCGCGGTGCAGAGCGTCTGCAACGCCACGCTGCAGGGCTGGGGCGGCGACCTGTATGTCGGGGTGATGACCGTCCTCGACTCGGTGCGGGAGGTCGTGCAGACGGTGGTCAGCGGGGTGACCAATGCCGCCCAGCCGGTGATGAGCTTCAACTACGGCGCGGGGGAGTACCGCCGGGTGCGGCAGGGGATCCTCTTCACCACCGCGGCCTGCATCCTCTATACCACCGTCGTCTGGGCGCTGCTCTTCTTCTTCCCGCGCAGCTTCATCACCATCTTCAACGATGAGCCTGCGCTGGTCGAGGCCTGCGTGCCGGCGATGCACATCTACTTTTTCGGCTTCTTCATGATGTCGCTGCAGATGGCCGGGCAGTCGGTCTCGGTGGCGCTGGGCCGCTCCAAGCAGGCGATCTTCTTCTCGCTGCTGCGCAAGGCGTTTATCGTCATCCCCCTCACGCTGGTGCTGCCCGGGCTGTTCGGCCTCGGGGTGAAGGGGGTCTTTCTGGCCGAGCCGATCTCCAATTTTGTCGGCGGGCTGGCCTGCTACCTGACCATGCTGCTCACCGTCTGGCGGCAGCTGCTGCGGGCGGAAAAGGCCTGCGCCGCGCCCGGCGAAACGGCGCGGGCGGCGTTGCGGTAAACTTGCGGTGAAAAACTGTTAAAAAATTAACATTTTGCCCCTAAAATCCGCGCGGAACGCTTGCAACGGGGGGAATTTCTGATTATAATAGTATCGGTGCAAACACCATGAAAACGGTACCATACGGCAAAGTTTCAGTATAAGTAGAAAGGGAGTACAGTCTTATGAGCACTCTTGGCAAAAAAACGGTTGACGACATCGACGTTAAGGGCAAGCGGGTCCTCGTCCGTGTCGACTTCAACGTCCCGATGAAGGACGGCGTCATCACCAACGACAACCGCATCGTCGCGGCGCTGCCCACCATCAAAAAGCTGATCGCCGACGGCGGCAAGGTCATCCTCTGCAGCCATCTGGGCAAGCCCAAGAACGGCCCCGAGGCCAAGTTCAGCCTTGCTCCCTGCGCGGTCCGCCTGGGCGAGCTGCTGGGCCAGCCGGTCGTCTTTGCCGACGACGATGAGGTCGTCGGCGAGAAGGCGAAGGCCGCCGTCGCCGCCATGAAGGACGGGGACGTCGTGCTGCTGCAGAACACCCGCTTCCGCAAGGAGGAGACCAAGAACCTCGAGCCGTTCAGCGCCGAGCTGGCCAGCCTCGCCGAGGTGTATGTCAACGACGCGTTCGGCTCCGCCCACCGCGCCCACTGCTCCACCGCCGGCGTCACCGCCCACATCAAGGACACCGCTGTCGGCTACCTGATGGGCAAGGAGATCGAGTTCCTGGGCAACGCGG
>CALXBJ010000052.1 GCA_944386515.1 uncultured Pygmaiobacter sp. | reverse complement strand
CGTCGACACCTTCTACTTCAACAATGACGGCCAGCAGCAGTTTGGTCTGATTACGGTATCGGGCAAGCAGTATTTTATCAATGCGGACGGCCGCCTTGCCTCCAAGCAGGGAGAGGTCACATGGAATGATAAGACCTACTATGTGAACAGCAAGGGCGAGGTCCTTGTAAATCAGTGGGTCACAGAGGGAACCGACAAATACTATCTGAACGCAAACGGCCAGAAAGTCAAGGGCTGGCTGGTGACCGGCGGCGAGCGGTACTGGATGGACAAAGAGACCGGCGCGCTGTGGAAGAACAAGTGGTTTGCCGAGGGCGGCCATATTTATCTGGCGAAGGCGGACGGCAAGATTGCGCGCGGGTGGTATGGCTCGGGTGCAGACACCTTCTACTTCAACAATGACGGCCAGCAGCAGAAAGCGTGGGTTGTAACCGGCGGTGAGCGCTATTGGTTTGGCGATAACGGGCGCCTTGTAAAGAACCAATGGTTCGAGGTTGACGGCGAAACCTATTACGCACAGGCCAGTGGCGCCTGTGCCCGCGGCTGGGCTGTAATCGGCGGGGTGCAATATTATTTTGATAATGACGGCAAGCTGAAGTCTCAGGCGGCCTCTAACTGTATCGATGTTTCCGCGTATCAGGGATACATTGACTGGGCGCAGGTGCGTGCGAGCGGAGTGGAGTATGCCATTATCCGTGCAGTCACCTGGAGCGGGAATGCGGCAACCGGCACCTGGGTGGTGGATCCCTTCTTTGAGCAGAATGTAATCAACGCAAAGAATGCCGGCGTCAAGGTGGGCGCATATATCTTCACCTATGCGTTTAATGACAGCGAGGTCAACAGCGAGATTCAGGTTTTCCTCAGCGCGGCAAACAAGCTCAAGTCGATGGGATATACCATGGACCTGCCGGTATTCGTCGATTATGAGTATGCGCCGATCCTCACCGCGGTGACGGACAAGAATGAACGCACCCGGCTGCTCAGGCTTGAGATGGACCTGCTTCGTCAGAACGGTTATTATTCCGGTATGTACATGAGCACCAGCTGGGCGCAGAATCATGTGAATGCCGCGCAGCTGCAGGCGGAGGGCTATGACCTGTGGATTGCGGACTACCGCGGCTACAACGGATGGGGCAACTCTGTGGTGATGTGGCAGTTCACCGGCAGCGGCAGCGTGCCCGGCATCAGCGGCGCTGTGGATATGAATTATATCTACAAGGATTATTCTTCTATCATCAACGGCAGCGACAATACCGGCAGCGGAGAAGCGCAGGCGACACTGACTGTATATGATCAGGGTACTGGAAAAACAGTGACCGGTCCCCGGCTGGATATTCTGGCAGCGATTGTCAACAATGAGGTGGGGGGAACCAATCTCACCGGACTGGATGCAGAGAAACTTTTCAAGGCGCAGGCGGTGGCCGCACACAGCTGGCTGCTGTACAGCTATGAAAACAGCAATACGGTGCCCAGCGTCAAGCTGCACTATGGCGGCAACTATGAGACGGTAAAAAGCAAGATTGCGGCGGTGGAAACAAAGATTGTCTCCTATGACGGAAAAGCCGCTAATACGGTGTATGGTTCCTGTGCAAACGCTCAGACAGGATATACCAACTCCGCCAAGGATTACTGGGGCAACGCGGTGCCCTATCTCGTTTCGGTCCGCAGTCCCCATGAAGACTATGGTGGGGGGGCACAGTATAAGGGCAAAACCGTGACCCGAACCACCGAGCAGCTGAAGGCAGATCTCGTTGCGTTGCTCGGGCAGGACCTCTCCGGGTCTTATGCGCCGGAGGACTGGATCAAAATCGGCACAAATGCCACCACCGGATATGTGACCAGCATCACGATTTGGGGCAAGAGCGTCTCTCCTGCAGATTTTTATGAAAAGGTCACAGCATCCTATTCCGCGGCATTTACCTTTACCTATGCCAACGGCAGCTTTACCTTCACCGCCTATGGCAACGGCAGCGGCGTGGGGATGAGCCAGTACGGCGCGATGGGGTTGATTGCGCTGGACGGCTATGACTGGACGCAGGTGCTGAGCCTCTATTATCCGGGGACGACTGTGACGAGCATCTGATTGATAGAATTCAAGGCCGGGTCTGAGGAGGGCTTTTGTTGGATAAGAGAATTAGTGTGCTGCAAACGCAGGACAACCTAAAAAAATGGGATTGGCTGTTGTTTGCAGTGTTTGCGGTAGGGTGCTTTGCACTATTTTGCCAAAAGGCCGATTTGATGGTAACCGGAAATCGGGCGATGCTGTATTGGGAATACCCCTTTCAGGATTTTTATGATGTAAGCAGAGAGCTGCGGGGAAATTACGGGGCGAACTATATGCCCAGCACATTCTGGCTGTATGCCCTGTGGAACTTGCCTTTGTACCTTTTGAGGGGCTTGCCAATGGATTTAGGGGCTGGTAGCTATGCCAGAATGCTTTGGTACAAACTGTTGCCGACGGTTTTTTATCTTGCAAGCGGTTACCTGATGTTTTTGGTTGCAAGAGAGTTTGGTTTTGGCGAAAAAAAAGCAAAAATCTGTGCATTTGTGTTTGTGACGTCGCCGGTGGCGTTTTTCAGCCAGTTTATTTTTGGCCAATACGACGTTTTTACCGTCTTCTTCGTGCTACTGGGACTGTATTTTTATCAAAAAAATCGACTGCTTCCGTTTGCCTTTTGCTTTGGAATTGCGACAACCTTTAAATATTTTGCGGCTGTTGTCTTTTTGATATTCCTGTTTGTAAGGGAAAAACGCATCCTGCAAATTTTGAAGTATACGGTGCTGGTAGCAATTCCTTTCGCATTGGAATATTTGATCTATGCAGGCTCAGATGGATTCATCCGAGGAGTTTTTGGTTTTAACGCGCTGACTTATGTAGAAGCGGGAACCATCGATTTGTATTATGTCAAACTCCAAATCATGCCATTAGCGGTGTGTACGATTGTTGCTTGGTCTTATTTTGCAAAGGCTTCCTCTATGACAGAGCAGATGCGCTGGGGGCTGTTTTTGAGCAACGGCATTTGCTTTGCGTTTTTTGGCCTTTCAATGGCACACCCGCAATGGTTGATTTTTGCTGTGCCTTTTTGGGTGCTGAGCACATTTGACAGCGAAAACACAACGATTTTTCTCTGGTTGGATCTGCTTTTTGCGGCAGTTTATTATTGCTTTATCTGGCGCTATTTTATAAGTATGTTTGGCCCAATGGAGGTTTTCAATGGGCTTTTGGGGGAGATTTGGCCATATCAGGGGCAAAATATGCGCTGGAGCTTAGGATCCTTACTGCCGCTGGATACCAGCCTTCTTTACACTATGATGGCGACGCTGATGCTGGTATTTTTTGTCTTCAAATACCCTTCTAAAACGAATCAGCAGTTGGATACATGGAGTGCAGAAAATACTTGGCTGGTGAGAGGTAGATTTGTTGGCGGCATCTTGATGTATGTAGTCCCCTGCCTGCTTAGTTTTGCGATGGTGGTAGGCAGCAGTGTTCAGGTATGGGGAGGGGCGGAGCAAAACGATGGAGTCCTCCCCTTGAGCAGCGGAACGGTGGTAGAACAGACATTCCGTGCCGATGCAGACGAGATTGATATGATTGAGATTCCTATTTGGACGTATGGCCACAAAAATGAAACCATTCTGACAGTGGAGATTTATGACAAGCAGAGCGGCCAAATGATTGTCAGCCAGACGGAAGATCTTTATAGCCAAAAGGATGGGGCGATACTGCAAATCGCTTTTCCTGCGACTGAGATTGAGGCGGGACATGACTATTCAATCTGTTTTTCGGCAGAGAACACAAAAGACAGTGATCTGGTAGCGCTCGGCGTTAATTCGGCCGGAGATGGGCAGCAGACGACAAAACTGTTTGAAGGAAACGACCTGATACAGGGAGATCTGGTAATGGTAGTCTACGGAAGATAAACGGTCAGGGGGATAAATCATGAAAGTAGTCATTCTGGCAGGCGGACTTGGAACGCGCATTGCGGAAGAGTCCCGGTATAAACCCAAGCCGATGGTGGAAATTGGGGGAATGCCGATCCTGTGGCATATCATGAAGGAGTATTTTCACTATGGCTTTGATGATTTTATCATCTGCGCCGGGTACAAGCAGCAGGTTATCAAGGAATGGTTTTCCAACTATTTTCTTAACACCAGTGATGTGACTTTTGATTTTACAAAGGGAAATCAGATGGTGATCCACCAGCAGCGGGCAGAACCGTGGCGGGTGACGATTGTGGATACCGGGCTGAACACGATGACCGGTGGGCGGATCAAGCGGGTCCAGCCCTATATCGGTCAGGAGACTTTTATGATGACCTATGGTGATGGTGTCTGCGATGTGGATATCGGCGCTCTGCTTGATTTCCACCGCTCGCACCACAAAATCGCGACGCTGACGGCAGTTCTGCAAAAACAGCAAAAGGGTGTATTGGACATCGGCAAGATGGGCGCAGTTAAGAGCTTCCGCGAAAAGCAGGTCGCCGACGGCGCAGCCATCAACGCCGGGTACATGGTCCTTGAACCGGAGATCTTCAACTATCTCGACGGGGACGAGACCGTCTTTGAGACAACGCCGCTGGAAAAGCTGGTAGAGGAAGGGCAGCTGATGAGCTACCGACACACCGGCTTTTGGCAGTGCATGGATTCCATTCGGGAAAAGCAGCTGCTGGAAGAGCTGTGGGAGGCAGGAAAAGCGCCTTGGAAAAACTGGTAATCATAGATCAGGAAGGGAAGAGCAGTGAGCAGAAAGCAACTGGCTGATTTTTATCGGGGCAAGCGGGTTCTTGTCACCGGGCACACCGGTTTTAAGGGTGCATGGCTTTGCCGGATTCTTGTTAATTTCGGCGCGCAGGTTACCGGATACAGTCTGGAACCGCCGACCCAGCCTGCCCTCTTTTCGCTGGCGGGCTTAGAGGGACGGATGACGAGCGTCATCGGGGATGTCCGGGATTATGAGCATCTGTCTGCGGTGTTTGATCAGGCTTTGCCCGAGATTGTGCTGCATTTGGCGGCGCAGCCGATTGTGCGGGAGAGCTACAAAGAGCCCCGTTATACCTATGAGACCAACGTGATGGGAACGGTAAACCTGCTGGAGTGTGTGCGGCAGCACGACTGCGTGAAGAGCGTACTGAATGTGACCACCGACAAGGTGTACAAAAACAACGAATGGTGCTGGGGCTACCGCGAGGATGAGCCGCTTGACGGATTTGACCCCTATTCCAACTCCAAAAGCTGTTCGGAATTGGTAACACATAGCTACAAAAACAGCTTTTTTACGGATTGCAGGGTTGCGGTATCCACCGCGCGTGCAGGCAATGTAATTGGCGGCGGAGATTTTGCGAAAGACCGCATTATCCCGGACTGTGTCCGGGCCATGCAGCGGGGCGAGACCATTGGGGTGCGAAATCCCTATTCCACCCGGCCGTATCAGCACGTGCTTGAGCCGCTGGCGCTTTATCTGATAATTGCACAGCGGCAGTATGAGGATCCGGCTTTTCAGGGATATTATAATGTGGGGCCGGATGATTGTGACTGTGTGACAACGGGGGAACTGGTAGACCTGTTTTGCCGCTGCTGGGGTGACGGCGCACACTGGGTCAATCAAGCGCAGCAGAATGCACCGCACGAGGCATCGTTCTTGAAATTGGACTGCAGCAAGGTAAAAGCGGTTTTTGGTTGGAAGCCGCGCTGGCATATCGACACCTGTATGGAAATGGTATGTCGGTTCAGTAAACTGTGGATGGCCGGCGGGGAGATTTCTGCGGAGATGGATAGAGAGATCGAAGAGTTTTTGGAGGGTTAAAGATGGCACAGTGGAAGGACGAGGCGCAGGCGCGTGAAGAGATCAAGGCGCTGGTGGCGGCCTATTATCATCAGTTCAAGGAGAATAAAAAGCAGTTTGTTCCCGGTGATCGGATCACCTATGCGTCCAGAGTATTTGATGAAAAAGAGATGTGTGCGCTGACCGATGCCGCGCTGGATTTTTGGCTGACCACAGGCCGTTTCGCCGAGGAATTTGAGCGGGAGTTTGCCGCTTGGATCGGGGTAAAGTTTGCCAATCTGGTCAACAGCGGTTCCTCGGCCAACCTGATTGCTTTCATGACGCTGACCGCGCCGGAGCTGGGCGAGCGGAGGATCAAAAAGGGAGATGAGATCATCACCGTTGCCTGTGGGTTCCCCACCACCGTCACCCCGGCGCTGCAGTATGGCGCAATTCCGGTTTTTGTGGATGTGACTGTCCCGCAGTATAATATCGATGTGACCAAGCTGGAGGAGGCGCTCTCCCCCAAAACCAAGGCGGTCATGATCGCGCACACGCTGGGGAATCCGTTTGATCTGGCTGCGGTCAAGGCATTCTGTGACCGTCACAACCTGTGGTTGGTAGAGGACAACTGCGATGCGCTGGGGACCGAGTATACCATTGACGGTGAGACCCGCTTTACCGGCACCTGGGGTGACATCGGCACCTCCAGCTTCTATCCGCCTCACCACATGACAATGGGTGAGGGCGGCTGCGTGTACACCAATGACCCGCTGCTCAACCGTCTGATCAAGTCTTATCGCGATTGGGGCCGGGATTGCGTCTGCCCGTCCGGACATGATAATTTCTGCGGACATCGCTTTGACGGACAGTACGGCGAGCTGCCGTTTGGATATGACCACAAATATGTGTACAGTCACTTTGGCTATAATCTCAAGGTCACCGATATGCAGGCTGCAGTCGGCTGCGAGCAGCTGAAAAAATTCCCCACCTTTATCGAGCGGCGCCGGCATAACTGGGCGCGGCTGCACGCTGCCCTTGAATCGGCGCAGGACAAGCTGATCCTGCCTGAGCCTGCGCCGAACAGTGAGCCCAGCTGGTTTGGATTTCTGATCTCTCTGCGGCCGGAGAGCGGGCTTGACCGCAATAAGGTGACCCGTTTTATTGAGGACCACAATGTGCAGACCCGGCTGCTGTTCAGCAGCAACCTGATCAAGCATCCCTGCTTTGACGAGATCCGCGGCAGCGATGCTTACCGTGTTGTTGGCTCTTTGGAAAATACGGATTTTATTATGAACAACACCTTCTGGGTAGGTGTCTATCCCGGTATGACCGATGAGATGGTCGATTATATGGCAAAGGTGATTCTGGAAGTGGTGAAAGGATGAAAGATCTCCCTAATTTTTGGAAAAAGATCGTCAAACTGATCAAGCAGTTTTTTAAATTTGGCATTGTGGGGGTATCCAACACCCTGATCTCGCTGGGCATCTATTACCTGTTTGTCTATCTGGGATTCCATTATCTGCTTGCCAACACCTTCGGCTTTTTGGTGAGCGTGCTAAACTCCTACTTCTGGAACAGCCGTTTTGTCTTTAAGGATAAGCGGGAGAGCAGCGGCCTGCGGGCATTTTCCAAGGTGTTTGTTTCCTATGGCATCAGTTTTTGCCTGTCCAGTGTGCTGATGGTGCTGTTCATTCAGGTGCTGCAGATATCGGAATATATTGCCCCGCTGCTGCGGCTGGTTTTGACCATCCCGCTCAATTTTGTAATGAACAAGATCTGGGCGTTCAAGGAAACGTGGAACTGAAGGAGGGCTTGTCATGCGACAAAAGGTATCAGACTATATTGCCGATTTTTTGGCGAAGAATGAAATTACGGATCTGTTCAGTGTTGTGGGCGGCGGAGCGATGCATCTGAACGACTCTTTTGGTCATCACCCGTCACTGACCGTGACCTATAACCATCATGAACAGGGATCGGCAATTGCTGCAGAGGCCTATGCACGGCTTACCGGCAAGATTGCGGCGGTCTGTGTGACCAGCGGCCCCGGTGCGACCAATGCGATCACAGGAGCACTGTGCGGCTGGATGGGGTCTGTGCCGATGATGATTTTCTCCGGGCAGGTCCGCACCGGGGTCTCGGTGCGCAGCAACAACCTGCATCTGCGAACAATGGGGGAGCAGGAAATTGACATCGAGCCGGTAGTGCGGCCGATCACCAAATATGCCAAGATGGTCCTCAACCCGCAGGAAATCCGCTATCATCTTGAGAAGGCACTTTATCTTGCCTATCACGGGCGCCCCGGCCCGGTATGGCTGGACCTGCCTTTGGACGTGCAGGGAGCCATGGTTGAAACAGATGACCTGCCGGCATTCAACCCGGCAGAATGTGCCGGTGAGCTGCCGCCGGAACCCACAGAACAGACCTTAAAGCTGATTATCGAAAAAATCGCTGCGGCCAAGCGCCCGGTGCTCTACCTTGGACAGGGGGCACGCAGTGACTACAATGCGGTGCTTGAATTGGCACAGCGGCTGAATATCCCTGTAACCACAGGAATGAGCAGTGTGGACCAGATTTGGAACGATCATCCGCTGTATGCAGGACGTCCGGGCGCTACGGGAGACCGTGCCGGCAACTTTGCAGTGCAGAACAGTGATCTGCTTCTTTCGATTGGCAGCCGTCTTAGCTTCAAGCAAACCGGATATAATACGGCGACCTGGGCACGGGAAGCGTTTAAAATCATGGTGGATATCGATCCGGCAGAGCTGGAAAAACCGCAGCTCGGCATTGATCTCAAGGTGTGGGCAGACGCAGGTGAATTTGCCCGCAAAATGCTGCAATTGCTGCCGGAAGGAGCACTTTGCAGCCGTCAGGAGTGGATCGATCAGTGCAAAAAATGGGTCGAGGATTACCCGGTCGTGCATGGTGAATCCGATGCGGTAAAGGAGAACGGATGCACCAACATTTATACTTTTTATGCAGCTTTGTCGGATGTTATGCGGGAAAACGATGTCCTGATTGTCAGCGCAGGAACTGCGCGGGTTGCAGGAAGCCAAGCATTTAGGATAAAACGCGGGCAGAGATTTATTGTAAATGCGAGCACCGCAACAATGGGATATGACCTCCCGGCGGCAGTTGGTGTTGGGGTCGCGCTGAAGCAAATTCCGTTTGTCTGTGTTACGGGTGAGGGCAGCCTGCAGATGAATCTTCAGGAATTTCAAACGATCCTGCAAAACAAGATTCCGATGAAGCTTTTTGTGATTAACAATCAGGGATACCATTCCATTCGTCAGACACAGCATAATTATTTTCAACCGCCATTAGTTGGTGTGGGAGAGGAAAGTGGAGATTTGAGTTTTCCCGATTTGGGAAAATTGATCCCTGCATACGGCCTTCCCTATTTGGCGTGTCATCAGAGTGAAGAACTGCACGATACGATTCAAAAGGCACTAGCGGTAGAAGGGCCTTGCGTCTGCGAAGTTTTTGTGACGAAGCTTCAGAAAACAGAGCCGAAGCTTTCTTCCAAGAAACTGGAAAATGGAAGTTTCTATTCGGCGCCGCTTGAAGATATGGCCCCCTTTCTGCCGCGTGAGGAATTGAGAAAAAATCTTTATATCGCGCCGGTTGAGGGAGAACTTTAAATATTGTATAGATTGTGTATAAGTAGGAAGTAAGATGAAAAGAGTAGTCATTACTGGAGCCACAAGTATGATAGGGGCAGCATTAGCAAGACACTGTATAGAAGAAGGTGTGGAAGTATTTGCTGTTGTCCGTGAAAATTCAAAAAGGCTTTCAAGACTTCCCGTTTCTCCGCTATTACATTTAGTTCGGTCAGACATTGGAGAATATCTTGAAAATCTTCCTTCGAAAATAGGGGAGAGCTGTGATGTTTTCTACCATTTTGCCTGGTCAAATACAGGAGAGGCAAAATTCAAAAGCATATATGGACAAACAGAAAACATCAATGGAACGCTGACCGCATTAGAGGCAGCCCAAAAATTGGGATGTCATCTTTTTGTAGGTGCGGGGAGCCAAGCGGAGTATGGGCCTCAAGACTGTGAAAAAATTTCTGTAGAGACACCTGTAAAGCCAGTGCTTGCCTATGGTATTTGTAAGTATGCAGCGGGAAAGTTGGTACAGATTGAAGCGGAGAAATTGGGAATCGCTGCAGTTTGGGTGCGGATTTTTAGCGTTTATGGAGAGAATGATAAAAATAGTACACTGATTATGCAGCTGGTTCACGATATGCTTTGTGGGCAAAGCACGGCGTTGACGGCTTGTGAACAGCTTTGGGATTATTTGTATAGTGAAGATGCTGCAAGGGCATTTTATTTGATTGGGGATAAATGCAAAAAATCCGCATACTATTGTCTGGGAAGTGGACAGGCCCATCCTTTACGGGAATATGTTAAAATGACGGCTGCCGCTACCGGATATAAAGGAAAAATAGGATTTGGAGAAAAAAGCTATTCACCAAATCAAGTTATGAATCTTTGCGCTGATATTGAACCACTTACGAAAGATACAGGATTTGTACCTTCTTATACCTTTACAGAAGGAATACAACGAGTCGTAGATTATTGGAAGAAGAGGTTTAAGGAGGATAATCGATAAGTGAAGAAGATCAGCATCATGGTTGCCTGCTATAATGAAGAGGAGAATGTCGTTCCCCTTACCCGGGCAATTGTAAACTGCATGGAAACAGAGCTTCCGCAATATGATTATGAGCTGTTGTTTATCGATAACCATTCCACAGATAACACGCGTACTTTGCTGCGGGGCCTTTGTGCGGAGAACCCGAGGGTTAAGGCTATCTTTAACGCGGCAAATTTTGGGCAGATGCGTTCTCCCGTGTATGGACTGTGCCAGACGACAGGGGACTGCACCATTAAAATGTGTGCTGATTTTCAGGACCCGGTCGAGATGATTCCTGTTTTTGTGCGGGAGTGGGAAGCCGGGAATAAGGTCGTCATCGGGATCAAAGCCAAGAGCAAGGAAAATCCCCTGATGTATGCGCTGCGCGGCCTGTATTACAGTCTGTTCCGCAAACTGTCGGATGTGGATCATATTCGGCAGTTTACCGGTTTTGGACTATATGACCGCTCCTTTATTCGTATCCTTCGGGAGATCAAGGACCCCATCCCGTATTTTAGAGGCATTGTTGCAGAATATGCCAAGGAGCGAAAGGAAATTCCCTATACCCAGCCCAAACGTGCGGGAGGCAAAAGCAACAATAATCTGTATTCCCTCTATGATATCGGCATTACAGGCCTGACCACCTATTCCAAGGGATTGATGCGGCTGACCATTGCCGCAGGAGGTCTCTGTGCGGGTGGCAGCTTTTTGGTGTCACTTGTCTATTTGTTCTTCAAAATACTGCATTGGAACAGCTTCAATGCCGGCATGGCGCCGCTGGTTATCGGTATGTTCTTCTTGTCAGGGGTGCAGCTGCTCTTTATCGGTGTTCTGGGAGAGTATATCCTGACCATCAACACCCGTGTAATGGGCAGGCCGCTGGTAGTGGAAGAAGAACGGGTCAATTTTGATACACAGGACAAAGACCACGGTTCAGAAAAGTGATCTCCCGGCAGATGTTTTTCAGGCAAAGACTGCAAAGAAAAAACAAGTGTGTCAGATGATCTGAAGCGCACCAATGTCTGCAGCGTATAAGGGAGAGAATACAGCGGCCTCACCGCTGACCACCACCGGCGCCATCTCCACCCCGGTGGCCCACAGCGCCCATGCACGGCAATGGCCGTCGAGCAGATAGAGGTTCAGCGCTTCGTCGCTGGCGACACAGAGAGGCTCCAGATGGGATAGGTCCTCCGGGTCAAACCAGCTCAGCACAGCGTCCAGCTTTGCCCGGTCCAGATGATCGGCAGTCGGGATCAGCCGCAGCACCTCGACCCAGTAAACACTTCTCATTCCAATCCCCATCGCGAAATCCTCCCGTTTCTTGCCGCACTTACAAAAAGCGGCGGCGCAATTCAATTTATTGTACCTGTTTTGGCCCCGGCGCGCAAGGAGAAGTTGCGCGCCGGGCCTTTGCTGTTGTATAATTACTTAGTTAAGGAGATTCCACTGCCGGGGAATAAAAATGAGACTCGGCTTTTTGCAGGAGGCATGACAATGCACTATCTCGACAATGCGGCCACCACCGTGGTGGACCCGCAGCTGGCAAAGATCTGCTATGATGCGATGCTGGAGCTGTTTGGTAACCCCTCCTCCCTTTACAGGCCGGGCATGGAGGCGGAGCGTGCAATGAACCGCGCCCGCGCACAGGTGGCGGCCACGCTGGGGGTGAGCGCCGGGGAGATCTATTTTACCGCCTGCGGTTCGGAGAGCGACAACATCGCGCTGCAGGGTGCGGCAGAGCGGACGAAAAACTGGGCGAAGAACATCGTTGTTACCGGATTTGAGCACCCGGCGGTTTACCGCACCTTGGAGATGCTTGCAGCCAAGGGATGGGAGGTCCGCACCATCCAGCCGAAGGCAGACGGCCATATCGACGAGGAGGAGTTCCTCGCCGCGGTCGATAAGCAGACCGGCCTTGCCGCTTTTATGTTTGTCAACAACGAGATCGGCACCCTGCTCGACCCGGTGGCGCTGGCAAAGAAGATCCGGGCCAAGAATTCCCGCGCCTCAATCCATGTCGACGGGGTGCAGGGCTGGTGCAAGCACCCGCTGAAGCTCTCGGGCGGGGAGATTGACAGCTTTGCGCTGTCCGGGCACAAGATGCACTGCCCCAAGGGCATCGGCGCGCTCTACCTGCGCAAAAACTACCGCATCGGGCCGGTTTACGGCGGCGGCGGGCAGGAGAAGGGAATGCGCCCGGGCACCGAGAATGTCCCCTATATCGTCACCCTCGGCGCGGCGGCGGAGCGGTATGGCAAGACGATTGCCCCGCGGCTTGCAGCGGCGCAGCAGCTCAACAGCCTGCTGCGGCAGGAACTCGCAAAGCGGGAGGGGATCACAATCAACTCCCCGGCGGATGCATCCCCCTATGTGCTGAACTTCTCAATCCCCGGGGTGCGCAGCGAGACGATGCTGCACTTCCTCGAGAGCAAAGAGGTCTATGTCTCGAGCGGCTCGGCCTGCTCGAAGGGCGCGGCAAGTCACACACTGACCGCGATGGGGCTGCCCGCCGCCCGGATCGACGGCGCGCTGCGGGTGAGCTTTTGCGATAACACGACGGCACAGGATATCACGGCGCTGCTTGCGGGGCTGGACGAAGGCCTTGCGACGCTGCAGCGGAGATGACCGGAAAAAAGGAAGGCGAAGATGAGAGAACTGATCATGGCATATCAGGGCGAGATGGCCCTGAAGGGACTCAACCGCAAGACCTTTGAGGTTGCGGCGATGAAGACCATCCGCAAGCGTTTGGCTGATCTGGGCAGCTTTAAGGTCTATAACGCCCAGAGCACCATCTATGTTGAGCCGCAGGATGACGGCATCGATATGGACGAGGTCTATACCCGGATGCGGAAGGTATTCGGTATCGCGGCGCTCTCCCGCGCGGCGGTCTGTGAGAAGGAATTTGACCGCATCTGTGCGGTGGCAAAGGAGTATCTGGCCGAGGAGCTGGGGCAGGCAAAGACCTTCAAGGTGGTTGCCCGGCGCAGTGACAAGACCTTCCCGATGACCTCAATGGAGCTGGCCTGTGAGCTGGGCGCGGTGCTGTTGGAGGCATTCCCGCATCTGACGGTGGATGTGCACCACCCCGACTGTCAGGTCTTTGTCGAGGTGCGGGACTATGCGGCGTACGTCCATCCGGACAAGGTCAAGGGGGCCGGCGGGCTGCCGACCTCGACCTCCGGCAAGGCGAGCGTGCTGCTCTCGGGCGGGATTGATTCCCCGGTCGCTGCCTGGATGATGGCAAAGCGCGGCCTGACGATTCAGGGCATCCATTTTGCCAGCCCGCCCTATACCAGCGAGCGGGCCAAGCAGAAGGTGGTGGACCTCGCCTATCAGCTGATGCCCTGGTGCGGGCCGTTCAAGCTGTTTGTGGTGCCCTTCACCGAGCCGCAGGTCTATATTCGGGACCACGGGGTTCCGGTGCTGTTCACGGTGCTGATGCGCCGCAGCATGATGCGGGTGGCGGAGAAGC
>CALXBJ010000051.1 GCA_944386515.1 uncultured Pygmaiobacter sp. | reverse complement strand
CTTTGTTCGGCGGATTAAAACACAGCGTCAAAATAAGCCGACTCCGCCGGCGCCGCATAGTGGGCGCGCAGCATCTCCAGATGGGAGAGGTATGCCGGGTCGTCAAAGTATTTGGCGCCGGCCGGGCAGCTGCGGATGCAGGCCTGACATTTGATGCAGATCCCCTCCACCGCCGTGCAGTCCTCCGCGCGGATCGACCCCATCGGGCAGACGCGGGCGCAGATGCCGCAGCGGGTGCAGCGGTCCGGGGCGGTCTTGGGCTTTGCCCGCAGAAAATCGGCGGGCGCGCCGTCCGCCCCCAGCGGGCGGTAATAGGGCGCGCCGGCATCCCCCGGCACCGCCGGCGGGGCGGGCAGCTTTGGGGACGCGGCCAGTTTTTCCCCGAGCGCGGCGCAAAATTCCTCCATCCGCCCCAGCTCCGCCCCGTCCGGGCGGCCCGCAGCCAGACCCGCCATCGCGTGCTGCGCCACACAGGCGGCCGCCCCCACAACGGCAAACCCGCCCTGTGTCAGGATCTCCCCCAGCTCGGCCAGCGCGTTGTCGAAGCTGCGGTTGCCGAAGGTCACAAGCGCGAGCGCGGGGGTGTCCTGCCCCTGCAGCAGCGCGCGGTAGGCCGGCATGATCTTGTTGGGCAGCTTGCCCGCATAGGTCGGGCCGCCGGCTACCAGCAGCTCCCGCGGGCCGAGGCAAAGCGGCTCTTTTCGGTCCGCCGGCGTGTTGAGGGAGCGCAGCGACACCGGCGCCCCCAGCGCCGCTCCAAGGGCCTTTGCCGCCGTTTTGACCAGCTTTTCGGTGCTGCCGGCCGGGCTGAACCAGACGCCCCAAATCCTCTCGAATTTCATCGTCAACGCCCCCTTTGTCCTTTGCGGCAGCAGAGACGCCGCCATTTTTGTTTTGTTTCCAATTAGAAAATCAGCCCCCAGATCGCCGAATACGCCGCGCCGGGGGCTGTTTTTTTATTCTGTTTCCGTCAAGGACGGGCGGCCGCAGCGCTCAGGCCAGATCGAAATCCACGTTGCCCGCCGAGACCGAAACGCCGATCACCTTGACCCGGATCGGGTCGCCGATGCTGTACCGCCCGCCGGTCAGCGAATCGCCCAGCGTCATCCCGTTGGCGAGGGTCATCTCCCCGTCCGACAGCCGGCTGACATGGATCAGCCCCTCGACGGTGTTCTCCAGCTCGACATAGATGCCGAAGTTGGTCACCGAGGAGATGGTGCCGTCAAACTTTTTGCCGACCTTATCGGCCATATACTCCGCCTTATAGCAGTCGTCGGCATTGCGCTCGGCGACCATCGCCAGCACCTCCCGCTCGCTGGTGTGGCGGGCGGCTTCCCCGACGAACTCGCCGTACTTGGCGCTGAGCTCCTTCTCCGAGGTCCCGAAGAGCGCCGCCGAGAGGATCCGATGGACAATCAGATCAGGATACCGGCGGATCGGGGAGGTGAAATGGGTGTAGTCCGGCAGCGCCAGACCAAAGTGGCCCTTGGGCTCGCTGAGATACTTTGCCTTTGCCATGCTGCGCAGTACGCTGATATGCACCGCGCGCTCCATACCGGTTCCCCGCGCATCATCCAGCAGCTTTGCCAGCTCCAGCTGGTTGGGGATCTCCCCCGCAAACGCGGCGTTCAGCCCCATCGCGGTCAGAGATTCCTTCAGCCGCTCGACCCGCTCGGGATCCGGCAGCTCGTGGACACGATAGAGGAAGGGGACCTTCATCTTCTTGCCCAGCTTGGCCGCGCTGGTGTTGGCCAGCAGCATAATCTCCTCGATCATCTGCTCGGCGATGCCGCGCTCGACCTTTTTCACGTCGACCGCTTTCCCGTCCGCATCCAGAATGATCTTGGCCTCGCCGGTCTCGATATTGAGGCAGCCGCGGGCGGCGCGGCGGGCCTCCAGCTTGCCGTACAGCTCCCGCATCAGCTCGAGGGTCTCAATGCAATCGGCGTATTTCTCCCGGATCCGCGGGCTTGCAGTGCCGGCATACAGCTCGTTGATCTCGCTGTAAACGCCCTTGACCCGGCTGCGCATCACCGCTTTGTAGAAGCTGAAATCCACCACCTTGCCGCCGGCGTCCAGCTCCATCACGCAGGAGAAGCAGAGCCGGTCGACCCCCTCGTTGAGGGAGCAGATGCCGTTGGAGAGCTGGCGCGGCAGCATCGGCACCACCGAACCGGGGGTATAGACCGAGGTCGCGCGGTGATAGGCCTCCTCATCCAGCACGCTGCCCGGCCGGACATAGTGGCTGACATCCGCGATGTGCACCCCAAGCCGGTAACCGTTCTCGGTGCGCACCAGCGAGATGGCGTCGTCGATGTCCTTGGTGTCGGCGCTGTCGATGGTGAAGATGATCTCCTTGCGGAAATCCTTGCGGCCCGCAAGATCCGACGGCTCCACCTTGGCGTCCTCCAGACGCTTGGCCTCCGCCTTCACCTTGCCGGGGAAGGACTTGACGATATCATTCGCGTACAGGATGGCCTTGGTGCAGGACTTCGCATTGTCCGCCGACCCAAAGCACTGGGAGATCCCCACCCGGTGATCCCGGTGGCTCTCGCCCCGCTCGAGGATCTCGGCGGCAACCTTTTCGCCCACCTGCGCGCCGCCGTCCGCGCTCTTTTTGATCGGCAGCGGCAGCGCGGGGCAGCGGTCGGGCAGCAGTACAAGCCGCCCGTCAACCCGGTCGACGACCCCGACCAGCTTGTTGTTCTCCTCGACAATCGCGACGACCTGACCCTCATCCTCGCTGCGGCCGCCGACCAGACGCTTGACCAGCACCTGATCGCCGGGCATTGCGCCCATCATGAAACGGCCGGGGATGAAAAAGTCCGCCGGCTTTTCCGCCGGCTCCTCCCCCTCCTCGATGATGGGGGCGGCAAAGCCGAAGTTCTTGGCCAGCTTGACGATGGTGCACTTGACCGCGTCGCCGGTGGTCTGCGGCTGGACGGTGCGGTTTTTGCGGAAATAGACCCCGTCCTTCTCGGTGACCATCCCGTCCTTGATGAGGAAGTCCAGCACGACCTGAACCTTTTTGTCCTCGTCAAACTTCGCCTTCAGCTCTTTGAGGCGGCGCGGATGCTTTTCCAGCTCTTTTAAGATTTTTGCTCTCAGTGACATACGCTTTTCCTGTTCTTCCTTTCCACGTCCCGGTCGGATTGCCGGTGCCGTTTACCCTCTGCGGGACGGCGATGCCTTTTTGTGTCTTTTCAAGAAATCACGAAAAAAAGCCCGCCGAACGGACGGCGGGCAAAATTGGCGATTATTTTGCGAACACACCAAATAGATTGACAGCCAGCGTGACCACAAAAAAGACGACCGCCGCGATCTTGGTCCACTTTGCAAGGCTCTCGTCCCGGGTGCGGGTACGGGTCTGCGAGGTCAGGGCTTCACCCCCGCCAATCGCGCCGGAAAGGCCGCTGCCACTGGGCTGCTGCACCAAAACCATAAAAATAATCACAAGGCTGGCCGCGATCAGCAGCCCGCCGCTGATAATCTCCATTACGCTCATCTTTGAACCTCCCAACAATATAGCAAGTTTAATATAACACAACCACCGTGCAAAAGCAAGCGTTCCCGCGGGGAAAAAGCAATGTAAAATTTATTTTACCCGCATCTGCATAAGTCTTTTTTGCCCGGGCAGAATAAGAACACATCACAGGTCAATGCACCGATGCAGATCTGTTTTTACCGAAATAAGCGCCGCATCCGCTGCGCTGCGAAAGGAAAAACAGCGTTTGCAGTGCAGCTGATGATGTCAAAAGGCCGGGCCATGCCCGGCCTTTTGTCTGCCGTTTTTACAGCGAGATCTGCTCGGCGACATCCTCCGCCCGCAGCAGCGCGCCGGTCGCCGGCAGGGTGCGCACCCGGTAGCGGTGCGGGTTTGCCAGCTCCATCTCCGACGCCGGCTTGACCGAGGTGATCCGCGCGTTCTTTTTGAGGGTGATCACCGAGACGCCGATGGTGTTCCTCGTCGCCTTTTCCGGAATCTGGGCGCTGTGGACCAGCAGCAGCCGCCCGCTCGAGGTCTGCAGCGCCATCTCGGTCTCCTCCTGCAGCTCCCGGATGGCGGCCAGCTCCGCCTTGTCGCTGTACGCGCCGACCAGCTTGCGGCGGTTCTGCTTGGTCTCATAGCTGGACAGCGGCACCTTCGCCACCTTGCCGTTCTGGAAGAAGAAGAGCATATACCCGTGGTAATCGGTCGTCACCGTGACAAAGAGCGGGGTCTCCCCCTCCTCCATCCCGAGCTTGGCGGGCAGATACTCCCCCATCGCGCTCGCCTTGGTGTCCAAAAAATCCCCCACCCGGCACTTGTAGACCTGCGCCTTATTGGTAAAGAAGAGCAGCCATGCGCTGTTCTTGGTCTCGATCTCGTACCGGACGCTGTCCCCTTCCTTGAGCCGCTGCTCGCTGCTCATCCGCAGCGAGGCGGGGGTGATCTTTTTGAAGTAGCCCTCCTCGGTGTAGAAGATGGTCCCCGGGTAATCGGGCATCTCGGGCTCGGCGTCCTCCTCGTCGGCCTGCGGCAGGTCGTAGAGGACCTCGCTGCGGCGGGGCTGCGCGTACTTCTTTGCGACCTCCTGCAGCTCGCCGATGATGATCTTCTTGACCTTGGCCGGATGATCGAGCACATCCCGCAGCTCGGCGATCTCCTCTTTGAGGCCGGCAATCTCCTGCGTGCGCTTGAGGATATATTCCCGGTTGAGGTGGCGCAGCTTGATCTCTGCGACATATTCGCCCTGCACCCGGTCAATGCCGAAGCCGATCATCAGGTTGGGCACGACCTCGGCGTCCTCCTCGGTCTCCCGCACAATCCGGACCGCCTTGTCGATGTCCAGCAGGATCGTCTCCAGCCCCTGCAGCAGGTGCAGCCGCTTCTCCTTGCCCTGCAGGTCAAAATAGGTGCGCCGGCGCACACACTCGGTACGGAAGGCCGCCCACTCGGTGAGGATCTCCCGCACCCCCATCACCCGCGGCTGGCCCGAGATCAGCACGTTGAAGTTGCAGGAAAAGCTGTCCTCGAGCGGGGTCATCCGGAACAGCCGGCCCATCAGCTTGTCCGGGTCCTGTCCGCGCTTGAGGTCAAGGGTCAGCTTGAGGCCGCCAAGGTCGGTCTCGTCCCGCATCTCGCTGATCTCCCGCAGCTTGCCCGCCTTGACCAGCTCGGCGATCTTGTCCATGATCGCCTCGACGGTGGTGGTCGGCGGGATCTGGGTGATCTCGATCATGTTGTTCTCCCGGTCGTACTCGTACCGCGCGCGCACCCGCACGCTGCCGCGGCCGGTCTCGTAGATGCGGCGCAGCTCCGCCTCGTCGTAGAGGATCAGCCCGCCGCCGACAAAATCCGGCGCCTTGAGGGTGGACAGCAGGTCGTGGTCTTCGTCCCGCAGCAGCGCGACGGTGGTCTCACACAGCTCCGCGAGGTTGAAGGAGCAGATGTTGGACGCCATGCCGACCGCGATGCCCAGCGTGTCGTTGGCCAGAATGGTCGGGAAGGTCACCGGCAGCAGGGTCGGCTCGGTGGTGGTGGCGTCGTAGTTGTCGACAAAGTCGACGGTGTCCTTATCGATATCGGCAAAGAGCTCCCGGCAGACATCCTCCAGCTTTGCCTCGGTATAGCGGGAGGCCGCATAGGCCATATCCCGCGAATAGGCCTTGCCGAAGTTGCCCTTGCTTGAGACATAGGGCAAAAGCAGGCTCTCATTGCCGCGGGAGAGGCGCACCAGCGTGTCGTAGATCGCCTGATCGCCGTGGGGGTTGAGGTGCATGGTGCTGCCCACGATATTGGCCGATTTGGTGCGCGCGCCCTTGAGCAGCCCCATCTGGTACATGGTGTACAGCAGCTTGCGGTGGGCCGGCTTGAAGCCGTCGACCTCGGGCAGTGCGCGGGAGACGATGACGCTCATCGCGTAGGGCATATAGTTGCTCTCCAGCGTCTCGGTGATCCGGCTCTCTATCACGCTGCCGGCATCCATGATCTCGACGCTGTCCCCCAGCTGCGGGCGCTGCAGCGGCGCTTTTCTTTTGGTTTTGGGCTGTTTTTTTGCCATAGTAAAAAGGTCTCTTTCCTTTCCCCGCGCCCTGCGCCGGCGCGGTCAACACGGCGGGATGTCCCCTCTCAGGAGACGTCCAGCTCGTCCAGATATTCGTAGCCGTGGTTTGCGATGTGTTCCTTGCGGCCGGCGAGGTTATCCCCCAGCAGCAGGTCGAACACCTCGGCGGTGCGGCGGGCATCCTCCGGCAGGACCTTGATCAGCCGGCGGGTCTCGGGGTTCATGGTGGTCAGCCACATCATCTCCGGCTCGTTCTCGCCAAGGCCCTTGGACCGCTGGATGGTGTACTTGTTCTCCCCGATGCGGGCGAGAATATCCGCCTTCTCCGGCTCGGTATAGGCAAAATAGGTCTTGCCGCGGCTCTCGATCTCATACAGCGGGGACTCCGCGATATAGACATACCCCTCATTGATGAGGGTGGGCACCAGCCGGTAGAGCATGGTCAGCACCAGCGTGCGGATCTGGTAGCCGTCAACGTCGGCGTCGGTGCAGATGATGACCTTGCTCCAGCGCAGGTTATCCATACTGAAGACCGCAAGGTCGTTTTTGACCTTGCCGTCCAGCTCCACCCCGCAGCCCAGCACTTTGATGAGGTCGGTGATGACGTCGCTCTTGAAGATCCGGCTGTAATCGGATTTGAGGCAGTTGAGGATCTTGCCGCGGATCGGCATGATGGCCTGAAACTCGCTGTCCCGGCTGGTCTTGACCGCCCCCATCGCAGAATCACCCTCCACGATGTACAGCTCCCGGCGGGAGATGTCCTTGGTGCGGCAGTCGACGAACTTCGCCACCCGGTTTGCGATGTCGATCTGGGAGGTCAGGTTCTTTTTGATGGACAGGCGGGTCTTCTCCGCGTGCTCCCGGCTCTGCTTATTGACCAGCACCTGACTGCAGATCTGCTGCGCCTCGTCGGGGTTCTCGATGAAATAGACCTCCAGCGTGTGCTTGAGGAACTCGGTCATCACCTGCGCGATGCCCCGGTTGGTAATCGCCTTTTTGGTCTGGTTCTCGTAGCTGGTCACATTGGAAAAGCTGCTCGAGACATAGAGCAGGCAGTCCTGCACATCGGCAAAGGTGATCTTGCTCTCGCCCTTTTTGTACAGCCCCTTCGCCTTCAGATAGGCGTCAATCTGGTTGACAAAGGCGGTCTTCACCGCCCGCTCGGGGCTGCCGCCGTGCTCCAGCCAGCTGGAGTTGTGGTAGTATTCCAGCAGCTGGCGCTTGTTGGAAAAGCAGAAGGCCGCGCTCATCTTGACCCGGTATTCCGGCCGGTCCTCCCGGTCGCGGCACTGAGCCTCGGAAGAGCGGAACACCACCGGGGTGAGCGCCTCCTCCCCCGCCAGTTCGGCGACATAGTCGGCGATGCCGTTCTCGTACCGGAACTCGGTGGTCTGCCCGCCCGCCTCGCGCTGGTCATGCAGCTGGAACAGCACCCCGGCGTTGACCACCGCCTGCCGCTTGAGCACATCGAGGAAGTAGTCGGTCGGGATATTGATGTCGGTAAAGACCTCCCGGTCGGGCAGCCAGCGGATCACCGTGCCCGTCCGCTTGGATTTTACCGGCTCCTTGTGCAGCCCGCCGACATTTTCGCCCCGCTCAAAATCGAGATGGTAGTGGAAGCCGTCGCGGTAGATATCCGCCCGCATCCAGCGGGAAGCGTACTGGGTGGCGCACAGGCCAAGGCCGTTGAGTCCGAGCGAATACTCATAGTTTGCGCCGTCGGTGTCGTACTTGCCGCCGGCGTACATCTCGCAGAAGAGCAGCTCCCAGTTATACCGCTCCTCCTTGTTGTTGTAGTCCACCGGGATGCCGCGGCCAACGTCCGCCACCTCGATCGACCCGTCCTTGAACAGGGTCATCGAGACCCGGTCGCCAAAGCCGCCGCGGGCCTCGTCAATCGCGTTGGAGAGGATCTCAAAGACCGCGTGCTCGCACCCCTCGATCCCATCCGAGCCGAAGATGACCCCCGGGCGCTTGCGCACCCGCTCGGCCCCCTTCAAGCTGGAGATACTTT
>CALXBJ010000050.1 GCA_944386515.1 uncultured Pygmaiobacter sp. | reverse complement strand
CCGGAGAAGCGGGAACTGTTCGAGCAGCGCCACAGCCGGGAACTGATCCTCTATGACGCGGCGGCCCGGTATCTGAAAGAACTGAAAGCCAGCGGCGAGGAAATCACCCCGAAGGAATGGCGGCGCGCTCCTCCGATGAGCCCTTGGCATATTCCCCCTTTTGGTAGTCATAGGCGGGGTTGACCGAGAACATCAGCATATCGATGGGCGCCTCGTCCAGCACCCGCTGAATGGTGGCGGGGGTGTGGGAGGAAAGCCCCAGGTGGCGCACGACCCCCTGCTCCTTGAGCTGCATCAAAAAGGCAAGCGCGCCGTTTTGCCGGTATTCCTGCCAGTCGTCCGGCTCGTCGAGGCAGTGGATAAACCCGTAATCGATATAGTCGGTCTGCAGCGTTTTCAGCTGCCAGTCGATGCTGCGCTTGATCTCCTCGGCGTCGGTGGTCCAGCCGTAGGTCCCGGCAGAATAGTCGGCGCCGAAATGAATCTGGTAAAAGACCTCATTTCGCACGTCGGCGAGCGCTTTGCAAAAACAGGAAAAGGTCCTCGCCTCGGCGGTCGCAAGGTCGAAATAGTTGACGCCGCCCTCAAAGGCGTGCCGGAGTGCGGCCACCGCCTCCTTTTCTTTGGACTGTGCGATATATGAGGTGCCGAAACCCAGCGCGCTGATCCTGTCGCCGGTGCGGCGGTTAATTCTGTATTCCATGTCGTTTCCTCTCGCGCAACACGCGCCTGTTCATTTCAGCTGCAGGCCAAATTGGTACAGCTCCTGCAATTTTTTATCTGATTTGTTCTCTTTTCCGTAGGCGGAGAAGATGCCCATATCCTCCAGCCCGAGATAGTTCAAAAAGGAGTTTTGATATTCATAAATAGCTCCGCAGTAGACGTGGTTGCTGCCGGAACTCATAATCAGCGCGGCCTTTTTGAGCTTTTTGGGCTTATCGAGGGCATAGATGCGGTTGACGGCGCATTGCAGCTGCCCGGTAAAGCCGTGATAATAGATGGGGGAGGCAAGCACGATCATCTCCGCCTCATCCAGCAGAGGATAGACCTCCTGCATATCATCCCGCTGGATACATCTGCCGTTCCCCTTGGTATGGCAGTACTCGCAGGCAAGGCAGCCGGCAATGTGTTTCTGACAGACGGGGACGATATCCACCTGATGGCCGCTCTCCCTTGCCCCGGCGGCAAAGGCGTTTACCATTGCGGCGGTGTTGCCCGACGGGCGGGGGCTGCCGTTCAGCACTAAAATTTTCATCGTTTGCTCCTTTGCGAGGAATATTTAATTCAGATTGCTTTTCAAAAAGCTCTCGATCTTATCAAAGGGGATGCGGTCGGTTCGGTCGTAGAGGTCGATGTGTTCGGCATCCTCTACCAGATACATCTCCTTGGGCTCGAGCGCCTTTGCATAGGCCCCTTCACTGAAAAAACGGGAGTGCGCGCAGTCGCCGACAATAAAGAGAATCGGCCGCGGGGAGATCTCGTCAAGGTGGGAGAGCAGGTCAAAGTTGAGGAAGGGCAGGTTGCTGGTGGTGGTAAACCCGCCTCTGGCCCGCACATGATGGCCGCGTTTTACCGCATAAAAGCGGAACCACTCCGCATCCGGCTCCGGCAGGTCGGCGGGGGGCTCTTCCAGCGGGGTCTCGGGGAAGAAGGGGATGTACTGCGGCAGGTAGCCGTTTTCCGCATCCTTCCACCGCTGTGCGGCGAGCGCCTTTTTGGTCTCCAAAATCTGTTCCGGGGTCTGTCCCATCCGCGCGGCTACGGTCATATCGTACATACTCGCGGTGACGACCGCCTTGATCCGGGTGTCCATCTGTGCCGCGGACAGCGCAAAACCGCCGCTGCCGCAGATCCCCAAAACGGCGATTCTCTCCCGGTCCACAAAGGGCTGCAGCCCGAGGAAATCCACCCCGGCGCTGAAGTTTTCGGTGAAGAGATCCGGCGAGGAGACATGGCGGGGCTTGCCCTCGCTCTCCCCCATATAGCAGGGGTCGAAGGTCAGCACCACAAAGCCGCGCTGTGCCAGCTCATTTGCATAGACGCAGGGGCCCTGCTCCTTGACGCCGCCGTAAGGGGCGCCGACAATCACCGCCATCTGCGGTTTTGTTTGATCCATTTCCTTTGCGGTGTACAGGTCACCGGCCAGCATCAGGCCGTACCGGTTGGGGTAACGCACATGGACCCGGCTTACCGATTCGCTCAGTGCATGAATATATTCGCTCATAGAAAGCTCCCCCGTTCTATCTGTCAAAGGTTGTTATAGTGTGCATCCTCCACCGGCTCGAGCCACTCGTTGGAGGCGTCCGGCGCGGGGATCTCGATTGCGACATGGGTGAACCACTCGTCCGCCGCGGCGCCGTGCCAATGCTTGACCTCCGGCGCGATGTAGACAACGTCCCCGGGATGCAGCTTTCGCGCGGGCTGCTGCCATTCCTGATACCAGCCCTCGCCGTCGGTACACAGCAGAATCTGCCCGCCCTTGTGGTGGATGTGCCAGTTGTTGCGGCAGCGCGGCTCAAAGGTCACGTTGTGCACTCCTACCCCTTGGACGTTCAGCGGCTTGAGATAACTGCTGCCGATAAAATACCGGGCAAACGCGGTGTTGGGTTCCCCCAGCCCGAAGAGAGAGTCTGACGGGTCCTGCGCCGGCTCCGCGTAGACCTCCCGCACCATCGGGAAAACCGCCCACGCGTTGGGCCAGCCGATGTAAAAGGCGATGTGGGTGATGATCTCGACCATCTCGGTCTTGGTCACGCCGTGTTTTTTTGCATTTTGGATGTGGTACTGCAGCGAGTGGTCGGTGATCCCCTTCGACGCGAGGGCGACCACCGTAATCATCGAGCGGTCCCTCAGGGACAGCTTATCCTCCCGGGACCACACCTCGCCAAAGAGCACATCGTCGTTGAGCTGTGCGAATTTGGGCGCAAGGTCGCCCAGTCCGTCTCTGCCTGCCGTCTGTTTTACCATAAAATGGAGCCTCCTTCTTTGCTGTAAAAAATTACTGCGCATCGGGCAGCGAGAGCACCGCGGTGATCGCCTTGCTGCCCAGAACCTCCTGCCAGCCGGCAAGGTCCTCGACCCTGCCAAGCCGGGTATAGCTCCAAGAGTTGGAGCCGTAAAAAAGAACAACCTGATTGCCCTGATAGAGGACGATGTCGCCGGCCTGCGTCGTTGTCTGGACGTTCTCGGTCGGAAGGGACTGACCGAGCGGCCCCACCTTTTCAAAGCCGCCGTAATCCTCCATCTCGATGGTAACCGGCCCTTCGGCAAGCAGCTCTTTGAGCGCCGCCGCGCCGGCGTTATCGGCGAATGTGGCGGCAAAGATTGACTCGCCGATGGTGATATAAAAGATATCTGTCGACACGGTGCCGACCTCCCCTGTTTCAGCTGCATCCGAAGCTGATGCCGTGCTGCTTTGGGAAACGGCATCACCCTTCAAAATGTGCGGTGTTGTTGGCTCGGGAGGAGGGGGATCCGCCCACGGGACAGTGCCCTGACCGCTGCAGGCTGCGAGAAAAAGCGTCGGCAGCGCGCTCAGCAAAAGAAAAAGATAACGTTTCATCGAACAACCCCTTCCCCCATGGCAGCGCGCTTGGATTTTTTGCTCAATCAAGCGGCGCCTCTTTGGTGACCCGATAGACCAGATAATCCAGACAGGCGATCTGCTTTTCCTCCAGATGGACATGGTGCAAAAGGAGATCCCGCTTTGCCGCCAGCAGATGAAGCTGCTTTTTGATCTCGCCGGACCTCCAGCAGGCGAGGTATTCTTCCGCGGCCCTCCGGTCAAAACCGGCTGCCTTTAGATTTAGCATCAGATCCTGAGCGGTCAGCTTTTCTTCCATCAGACCGGTTTCACCTCCAGTGCTGCAGATCATCTGTTTGCCTTACAATTTCAGTATAAAAAGAAAAAGATGAAATAACAAATACTTATATTTAATGGAATGCAATAGACAAAAACTATGAAAACAGAATGCCTCAATACAGATGGCCGTATTTTATCAGCAAGGGCTGAAAGATTTTTTTAGAAGATGCAATTTCTGGGAAAATGATATAATATATACCTATAAAAATTAAAATGGAATAGCCTTTAATTATAAAATGCAAAATTTGCAAAAAGGAGAGACACGGATGGACTTGAGGGTGCTGCAGTACTTTTTGGCGGTGGCAAGGGAACAGAGCATCACGGCGGCGGCGGAATCCCTGCATCTATCTCAGCCGACCCTCTCAACTCAGCTCAAGGCGCTGGAGGAGGAACTCGGCAAGCAGCTTTTGGTCCGGGGCACCAAGGGGTCGCGCAGGGTGCTGCTGACCGAGGAGGGGATGCTGCTGCGCAAGCGGGCGCAGGAGATCCTCGAACTGGTGCGGATAACCGAGAGCGAGATCGCTCTCTCGAATGAGGCTGTTGCGGGGGATGTTTATATCGGCACCGGCGAGTCGGATATGATCCGGCTTTTCGCGCACACGGCAAAGCGGCTGCGGGAACAGTATCCCGACATTCATTACCACATCCTCAGCGGCAACGCGGCGTTTGTGCGGGAATACCTTGACCGGGGGCTGATCGATTTCGGGGTGGTTTACGGCCCGGTGGACACCGCGATTTACAATGCCATCAAGCTCCCTGCCTTTGATATCTGGGGGGTGCTGATGAGAAAAGACGATCCCTTGGCGCGCCGGGACGGCATCCGGCCGCAGGACCTGTGGGATAAGCCGCTGATTGTCTCGGCGCAGGAGACCAATGCGTGGCCCATGGCAAAATGGTTTGGGCGGGATGCGGCGGAGCTCAACATTGCGGCGACCTACAATCTGGTCTTTAACGCATCGCTGATGGTGGATGAGGGGCTGGGGTATGCACTGTGTTTTGATAAGCTGATCAATGTGACCGGGGACAGCAACCTCTGCTTCCGTCCGCTGGAACCGCCGATGACGGCGGAGGCATCGATTATCTGGAAACGATATCAGGTGTTCTCAAAAGCTGCACAGAGGTTTATCGACGCGCTGCGGGGATCCTGCGAATAGCCCCTCGGCTGAGAGAAAACGGGCGCTGCCGGCTCGAGTTGTTCTGATGAAAACAAGGGACGCCCGCGCAAAAGCAAAAAACAGATTTGATTTGTGCGCGGACCGCGGGATATAATGGAGGGGACAAACGGGCAGAGGGAGTGACCCGGCAAAAAGGAGCCTGAAAAAGATGAGCGAGAAGACAAAGGTCATTTTGGATGTGGACACCGGGTCGGACGACGCGATTGCGCTCTGCGCGGCGCTGCTGTGCGAGGATCTGGAGGTGCTCGGCATCTGCACCGTCGGCGGGAACGTCGAGGTCAAAAACACCACCGACAACACGCTGCGGGTGGTCGACTGCTGCGGCCGGCCGGAGGTCGGGGTCTATCGGGGCGCGGCGCTGCCGCTGGCCGCGACCCTTGAGCCGTGGGGCCTGCAGGCGCAGGAGCTGCCCCGCACCGAGGGTGGACGGGATCAGGAGACGGCGGTCCACACCGACCATCTGCCGCTGCCGCCGACGGCGCTGCGCGCGCAGGAAAAGAGCGCCTGCCTCTTTTTAATTGAGACGCTGCTCGCCGCGCAGGATGGGGAGATCACCCTCGTGCCGGTCGGGCCGATGACCAACCTCGCGCTGGCCATCCGGGCGGATGAGCGGATCTTGCCCAAGATCCGGCGGATTGTGATGATGGGCGGCTCCCACGATGTCTATCCCCGCACGCAGGCGTCCGAATTCAACGTCTGGGCGGACCCGGAGGCGGCGGAGATCGTGCTGCAAAGCGGGGTCCCGATCACGATGGTCTCGCTGGACGCCACCTCCCACGCCTGCCTTGACCGGCAGCAGGCGGCGGCGCTGCGTCAGATTGACAGCGCGCCGGCGCGGCTGTGCGCGGAGCTGGTCGAGCATCGGCTGAAGGCCTCCGCCGCGGAGGGGGACGCCGACGGCACCGGGGTGGGCGCGGCAATCCACGACGCGCTGGCCGTCTGCGCGGTGCTGCACCCCGAGGTGCTGACCGAGACGCTCCTCACCAGCTGCCATGTCGACCTCGGCCGCGGCTATGCCTACGGCGAGACGGTGCTGGGGCGCAACTACAAATTCAGCGAGATGCCCAAGAACTGCCTGTACGCAAAGAGCGCGGACTCCGCCCTCTTTTTCAACTGGCTGTATGAAGTGCTGAAAAAAAACGGCAGGGAATTAGAGTGATTTTTGTCAATACAAGTAATAAAATGAATAATGATCCCCCCGCTTTGCGGGGGGATCATTATTGCTGTCGGCAGAGAGCGAAATCTTTAGAAATTTTTAGTTTTTTTGCCTGTTGTCCTTTAGATTCGTCCGGTAAAATGATCCTCATAATCCAGAGAGAATGGAGGAACCGGGGTGAAACAGGAACAATTTGAGCAGATCTTTCTGCGGTACGAGCGGCTGGTCTATACCATCTGCTGCCGGATGGTAGGGGATGCAGCGCAGGCGGAGGATCTGGCACAGGAGACCTTTCTTGCGGCATGGGTCCACCGGGAGGACTGCGCCCCGGGGGCGGAGAAGGCCTGGCTTTGCCGGATTGCGGCGAATAAGGCGAAGGATTATCTGAAAAGCGCCTACCGGCGCCGGGTCCGCGCAGAGGATTTTTTGGATGCGCGGCAGGCGGAGCGGGAGGCTCCAGACCCCTCTCCCGAGATGCGGGCGGAGATGAGGGAGACGCTGTGCGCGGTCGGCGCGCAGATGGAACAGATGCGCGCGCCCTACCGGGCGGTGTCGGTCCTTTATTATTTTGAGGACTGCTCCATCTCCCAGATCGCGCAGCTGACCGGGCGGCCGTCCAAGACGGTCAGCACCCAGCTCTACCGGGCAAGGGAACAGCTGCGGCAAAAGCTGCAGGGGATGATTGCCTGAAAACGGGCTGTCCTTTTGCGGAGGGGATGGCTATAATAGAAAGGCGGCGCTGAGTGCCGCGCAGAAGGGGCCAAGGTGCCCAAAGAGGGTGAGAAGGATGCAGGAATGCGTTTTGGTGGTGGAGGACGATCCCGAGATCCGGGAGGGGATCGGCATCTATCTGAAAAATCAGGGCTATGCGGTGCGCAAGGCGGCAAACGGCCGCGAGGGGCTGCAGCTGCTGGAGGACGGCGAGGTGCACCTCGCCATTATCGATGTGATGATGCCGGTGATGGATGGGGTCACCATGGTGATGAAGCTGCGGGAAAAGTATGACCTGCCGGTCATCATGCTGTCCGCCAAGTCGGAGGATATCGACAAGATCACCGGACTGAACATCGGCGCGGACGACTATGTGACCAAACCCTTTGTGCCGATGGAGCTGCTCGCGCGGGTCAACTCCCAGCTGCGGCGGTATCAAAAATACCTCGCTCTCGCGCAGAGCAAGGCTGCGCCGGCGCAGGAAAAGCTCTATACAGTGGGCGGCCTTGAGCTGAACGAGGAGACGGCGAGCCTGACGGTGGATGGCAGCCCGGTGCGGCTGACCCCGCTGGAGTTTGGGATCCTCAGCCTGTTGATGAAGAACCCCGGGCGGGTCTTTTCGGCGCAGGAGATCTACGAGCGGGTCTGGAACGAGAAGGCGGTCACCACCGATACCATCATGGTGCACATCCGCAACATCCGGGAAAAGATCGAGATCGACCCGAAAAACCCGAAATATCTGAAGGTGGTGTGGGGCATTGGCTATAAGATTGAGCAGGGGTAACCTGCTGTGGCGGCTGCTCTGCGGGCTGCTCGCGGCCGCGGCGGCGCTGCTGATGACCGTGTCGGCGCAAAACCAGTACCAGACCGGAAGGGCAAGATCCTCCCGCGCGCTTTACAATGAGGACTGGTTTTTGCAGCAGATTGCGATGAGCGCCTATACCCTCAACTGGCACGCGCAGCAGCAGTGGCAGAAAAAGACGCTGCGCCCCAGTGATCTCTACTGTGCGCCGGCGCAGGAGGGCGGCCTTTCGGAGGAGCAGCGCGGCGAGTTTGACAGTATCTTTTACGGCTGGGACTCGATGGTGAGCAGCGAGCTGGACGCGATGCGCTGGGCGGTTGTGCGGGAGGATGGCGAGCGGTACTCCGACCTGCAGATTTCGCTGGAGTCCTACTGGCAGGACGGGGAACTCACGCAGGAGGGCAGGCAGGAATATCAGTATTACCTTGTGCTGGAGTTTGATGAGAGCGGCATGATGCGGCCGCTCGGCTTTTACGGCGGGGGGCGACCCCTCGCGGAGGCGGAGCATCAGAGCCTGCTGTGGCAGTTCCGGTCGATGGAATACACCCTGGAGCAGATGACCGGGGTCCAGAGCAGCGCCTCTGCGCAGGAGGTCAGCCCCGATCTGCTGGAGGCGTCGGCAGGCGAGGGGAAAACCAATTTCCTGCAGCCGGCCGGGATCACCCTCTACTATGCAATTCCACAGGTCGTGGATACCGACAGCGGCCTTTATCTCTCCCTTTACTATGCGGATGGGGCGGTTTTGGAGGCGGCGGGGTACCCGGCGATCCTCTCCCTTGTCACCCTCGCGGTGATTGCGGCGACGATGCTCCTCCGGATCCGGCTTCGTCCGGCCGATGCGGGGGAGGAACAGGCGGGGCGCTCCTTTGAGTTCGTTCTGGCGGGGTTTGGGCTGCTTCTCTTTGGGATGGGGGGCGCGATCCAACTGGCGCTGCTCGTCGCCCGGGGGGATACGGCGCGCTGGCTGGTCCAGTTCCTGCCCGACCAGCAGCTGGCAAGCCGCTTGGCATTCGGGATCCTGTGGCTTGGCTTCTTTTTGCTGTTTTGCGTCGCGTCGCTCTGCGCGGCGGGGCTGTCGGCGCTCTTTACGATGGGGCCGCGGCGGTATTTTTCCACCCGCAGCTGGATCGGGCGCGGCGGCTGCGCACTGTGGCGGCGCGCGACCCGTCTGGACCTGACCGAGCCGGGCGCCAAGACGCTGCTGCGCCTGCTCGCCATCAATTTTTTGATCCTGTCGGTCTGCTGTACGGTCTGGGTCTTTGGCGTCGTTGCGGTGCTCGTTTACAGCGTTATCCTCTTTTTGCTGCTGCACCGGCGGTATGAGCGGATCCGCGGGAACTATCTCACCCTGCTGGATGCGGCGGACCGGATGGCGCAGGGGGAACTGGAGCTGCAGATCGAGGGGGAGATGGGGGTCTTTGACCCGCTCAAGGAAAAGCTCAATCAGGTGCGCAGCGGCTTTAAAAAGGCGGTCGAGACCGAGCTGCGCAGCCGGAACATGAAGACCGAGCTGATCACCAACGTCTCCCATGACCTCAAGACCCCGCTCACCGCCATCATCACCTATGTCGACCTGCTCAAGGACGAGACGCTGACGGCGCAGCAGCGGCAAGAATATGTGCAGACCCTCGAGCGCAAGTCGCTGCGGCTCAAGCAGCTCATCGAGGACCTGTTTGAGGTCAGCAAGGCCGCTACCGGCAACCTGACCATGCAGCTGGCACAGGTGGATCTGGCCGAGCTGCTGCGGCAGGTGGGGTATGAGCTGGAGGATGCCATTCGCGCCAGCGGGATTGAGTTCCGCTGGTCGCTGCCGGACGGCCCAGTGCCGGTGCAGCTCGACGGGCAGCGCACCAGCCGGATCTTTGAGAACCTAATCCTGAATATCACCAAATACGGCCTTGCCGGCACCCGCGCCTATATCGCGCTGCGGCAGGAGCAGGGAAAAGCGGTCGCGACGCTGAAAAACGTCTCGGCGGCCGAGCTGGATATCGACCCCGAGCAGCTCACCGAGCGGTTTGTCCGCGGTGACCGCGCCCGCAACACCGACGGGTCGGGGCTGGGGCTTGCAATTGCCAAGAGCTTTACCGAGATGCAGGGCGGCAGCTTTGGCATCACGCTGGACGGCGACCTGTTCAAGGTGGAGCTGAGCTGGCCGCTGCAGCAGGATGGCCCGATTGCGGAATGACAAAAAAAGAAGGGCGGCGGGATGCCGGGGAACTCTCCGGCATCCCACCGCCCTTCTGCAGCTCGGTGCGTTTTGCTTAATAGGTGTGGTCGCAGACCTCGCGGATCTTCTCCCGCAGCGCGGCAAAATCCTCAAAGGCAACCGGCTTGTTGTTCGGGTTGCGCAGCAGCGCGGCCGGGTGATAGGTCCCCATAAACAGCACGCCGTCCTTTTCGATAAATTGCCCGTGCTCGCGGGAGACCAGATACTTGGGGCTGATGATCTGCTGCGCGGCAATCCGGCCAAGGCAGACGACGATCTTGGGCCGCAGCAGGCGGAACTGCTCCCGCAGCCAGGGCAGGCAGGCGTCCCGCTCCTCGGGCAGAGGGTCCCGGTTTTGGGGCGGGCGGCATTTGACGATGTTGGCGATAAAGACATTCTTTTTTCGGTCCAGATCAATCGCGTGCAGATAGCTGTCCAGCAGCGCGCCGCTGCGGCCGACAAAGGGCAGCCCCTGCTCATCCTCATGCTGGCCCGGCCCCTCGCCGATCAGCATCACCTCGGCATCCGGAACGCCGTCGCCGAATACCACATTGGTCCGGGTGCTGCAAAGGCCGCATCGCTCGCAGCGCAGGCATTGCTCTCTCAACTCTTCCCAGTTCATCCGCTCACCTCGGGGGCCGTAAAGCACGGCAGAATTTCATTCCATTATAGCACGTTTTTGTGGGGAATGGAAATCTGGAAAAATCTCCTTTTCAGCGCGGTCTGGATGGGCTATAATAAGGGGGCAAAGCAGGGTTCGCATCCCTCTAAAAAAGGGGGGCGGATCGGCCGGCCCGCGCAAAGCGCCGGGGAAAGGGGAGGATCGGATTGCAGAAATGGATCATCGACGCAGATGTCGCGTTCGAGAATGCGGTGGCCCTCATCACCGCGCTGCGGCTGCCGTCGGTTGAAATCTTGGCCGTCACAACGGCGGCGGGCAGGGTCTCGCCGGCGCAGGGGCGGCGCAACGCCGCGCTTGCGCTGCAGCTGGCAGGGGGCGCACAGCCGCCCGTCTATGAGGGCTGCACCGCGCCGCTGGTGCGCCCCGCGCCCCGCCCCGCACGGCTGCCCAGTGGGGCGGATGGGATGTTTGGCGAAAAACTGGCGCGCCCGGCGTGCCCCCCGCAAAAAGAGCACGCGGTCAACGCGATGATCCGCCTTCTCCTTGAGGAGGAGAAGGTCACCGTTCTGACCCTCGGGCCGCTGACCAATCTGGCGCTGGCGCTGCGCAAGGAGCCGAGGATCGCCGGCCGGATCGAGAGGGTCGTGATGGCGGCGGGCAGCGGCCTCTCGCAGGCGTCCTATACCTGTACCGCCGAGTTCAACGCCTACACCGACCCGCAGGCGGCGGACCTTCTGCTGAACGCAGGCCTGCCGGTTCTGCTGCTGCCCGATGAGGTGCTGCGGTGCGGCGGGTATCTGGACGGGGCGCAGCTCGTCCGGATGGCCGGGTCGCAGGACCCGGCCGCGGGCTTCTGCCTGCAGGTCGGCGCCCACTTGAAGGCCGGCGCCGAAAACGGCTTTTCGCTGCCCGCGGCGGCTGCCGTGCTCTGCTGTGCACAGCCCGAGCGGATTCTGCGCACAAGCCGCTGCCGGGCGCGGGTGGACACGCAGGGGCAGGCAACCCTCGGCCAGACGATTCTGGACGAAAAAGCGCCCGCGGAGGAGCGGACGGTGACCGTTGCGGACGAGCTGGATCGGGCGGCAATTGCCCGGCAGCTCTGCGCGCTGCTCTGCGGGGAAAAGGAGGCGGCGAGATGAGAAGGATCCTCATTGACACGGATACCGCGTCGGACGACGCGATTGCCCTTGTGCTGGCGCTGCGCGCCGCGCAGGTCAAGGTGGAGGCCATCACGGTGGTGGCCGGCAATGTGCCGCTGGACCAAGCGGTGCGCAACGCGATGGTCTCGGTCGAGATGGCGGGCACCTATGCCCCGCCGGTCTACCGGGGCTGCGACCGGCCGCTCTGGCGCCGGCAGATCACGGCGCAGCAGGTGCACGGGCAGGACGGTCTGGGTGACCGGGGCTACCAGGCGCCGTCGATCCCGCTGGAGCGGGAGCACGCGGTGGATGCAATTGCCCGCTATGCCCAGCAGATCGAGGACCTCGAGATCGTGACCCTCGGGCCGCTGACCAATATCGCGATGGCGATCCGGATGTACCCGCGCCAGATGCGGCGGGTGCGCTCGATCACCGCGATGGGCGGGCAGTACCGCCAGCGCAACCCCCACTGGCCGGCCAGTGAATTCAACATTCTGGTTGACCCGGAGGCGGCGCAGATCCTGTTGGATTTTGGGATCCACACCACCTTTGTCCCGCTCGACATCTGCTTTGGAAGGGCCGCGTTTAACCGCGGGGAGCTGGACGCGCTGTATGCGCTGGGGACCCCGCAGGCGAAGTTTTTCGTCGACTGCAACCAGACCCTGATCGACTACACCCGGGAAAAGTACGGCTATGAGGAGCTGATCATGCCGGACCCCACCGCGATGGCCTGCTATCTGGACCCCTCGATCGCGCTCAAAACGCGGCCGGCAGCCACCCGCTGCGAGCTGAACAGCGCGCTTGCGCCGGGGGAGCTGGTCTATGATTTCGACCCGCCGGCCCCGCGCCGCGCAAACAGTGCGCTGGTGACCGAGATCGACGCCGAGCGATTTAAGCAGATGATCTTCGACTGCTGCCGCTGAGCTGCCGATACGCGGATTTTCCACTTGCGTTTGGAAGCGATTTTGGGTATAATAATTCTGTTACTGGACACGGGGCTCTCCAGCCGCGCGTCCCGGATACGGAGCGTTGGCCCTGTGCGACGAAGAACCGCGAACCATGTCAGGCGGGGAACCGAGCAGCATTAAGCGGTTTTCTTTGTGCG
>CALXBJ010000049.1 GCA_944386515.1 uncultured Pygmaiobacter sp. | reverse complement strand
GGCACAGGGAGGCTTTTCTTCTGACCGGCGATACGGACGGGATCGATCAGCGCCCGCTGCTCTCGACCGACGACGGGAAAATCGGCCCCTTTTCCCTCTCGCAGGATGCGGGACGGCTGGCGCTGCTCGCACGCAATCAGGCCGGCGGCGGGGTACAGCTGCTGGTCTATGCACTGGATGGCGAAATGGGGTAAGAACCCTCTTTTCTGACGAAAAAAGCATCCGGGAGAACAGAGATTGTTCTCCCGGATGCTTTGCTTTTTGGCGGATGTGAGATGCCAAACCCGCGGCCGGCGCCCCATGTCGGCCCTGCGCCCGTTCCGGCTGCTGCGAGGTGCAGTGCGGGCAGCGGGTCGCGTCGATTGCGATCTCGCTCTTGCAGTAGGGGCAGATTTTGGTGGTGGGCACGGCAGGGGCCTGTGCGGCCTTGCGCAGGGTCAGGGAGTGCAGGCGGTTGATCCCCTTGACGAGAAGGAAGACGATAAACGCCATGATGATAAAATTGATGACCGTCGTCAAAAAGGCGCCCACCCGGAAAGAGGTGCCCCAGACCACCAGCTCATAGCTGCTCAGGTCCTGATTGCCGAAGAGCCCCAGCAGCGGATTGAGCAGGTCATTGACCAGCGAGTCGACAATCCCCTTGAACGCGCCGCCGATGACGACGCCGACGGCCATATCCATGACGTTCCCGCGCATGGCAAAGTCTTTAAATTCCTGCAGAAATTTTTTCACAAAGATCCTCCTTAGGGGGAAAGGCCCGGTTGCAATTCATAACTCTTTGTTGTTTGTTGGACTTTGTCTACATTTTGTTTTTAACGATGATTTTTGAGGAGAGGCGCGAAACCACGGCCGCAGAAGGGCACGCAAAGGTGAAAATGGGGATCAGCGCTGCATCGGGAAAGATCACAGCGCAACCCGGCATTATCTTTTTGCCTCGTCCCCCGGCAGCCCCTCCCGCAGCCCCCAGACCGCGTACATCGCGAGCATATTCTGATAGGTCATCTTGCTCGACATCAGCTGGTAATAGGTGGCGGATTTGGTCCGGCCCTTCTCCCGCAGCGCCGCCATCTGGTCAAGGGCCTTTTGGTACTCCGCCTCGACGGCGGCGAGCATCTGCTCAAATTTTTGAAGCCGTTCTTCCCGTTGCTGTTCCATCCTTTTCACCTCTCGGCCAGCCGCGCGGCGACGGCTGCCCGGATTGCGGCGCAGGCGGCCGGGTCGAGCGCCGTCTCGATTTTGTTTGGATCCTCGATGACCCGCGGGTGCTCGAAAAAGGAGATATCCGCCCCGCGGGAAAAGTCCGCCCCGATATCCGGCAGCGCCGTCACGTCGCAGCCGGTCAGCACCCCGCAGAGGGTGACCGCCTCGAGATAGCTGCCGTAGGGGGAGGCGTGCTCCCCGTCCTGCCAGAACAGCTCGATCTCGGGATGGGTCTCCCGCAGCCGCTGCCAGATCTCCCCGACCGGGGCAAGCAGCGCGCCCTCCTGCGCGGCGAGCGCGCGGGCGGACTGCGTCATCTCGGCCTGATGCTCCGGTGCGCGCCGCTCGGCCCAGGTGGTCAGCACCACCGGCACCGCGCCCCCGGCGCGGCAGAGCGCGGCGACCCGCCCGCCGTCGGCCAGCAGTGCCTCCCGCCCGGGGAACGGGTGGGCCTGCTGCTGAAGGACACAGTAGTCATACCGGCCCCACAGCAGGTTATACCGCAGCGAAAAATACTCCTCAAGATGCCACGCGAGCGGCCGGCCGGAGTAGGCCAGCATGGTGGGGATCACCTCGCCCGCGCCCGCTGCGGCGGCGAGCCGCGCAAAGGTATGGGGCATATCGTTGAAATAGGTGTGGCTGTTGCCGACAAATAAAACCCGCATGATGGATCTCCTCTCTCAGGCATGGCGGCGGCGCAGCCGGCCCAGCAGCTGCTTTGCGGTTTCGAGCAGCGGCCCGAAATTGAAGAGGAGCACCGCCGCACAGGTCAGGCTGCACCAGAGCTGCCAGAGCGGCGCCTCGGCCAGCATCAGCGCGATCTCGCCGGTGAGCAGGGCCATCGTCCAGAGCATCCGCAGCGGGTGCAGGTTGAGCCGGATATACCGCCGGGTCCCGACCGCGCGGATGATAAAGACCAGCAGATAGCTCGCAAAGGTGGCAAACGCCGCGCCGTTGGGGCCAAATTCTGGGATCAGCAGCCAGTTCATGATGAGGTTTGAGACCGCGCCGATCATCATGGTCAAAAAGCTCTGTCCGGAGCGCATCTCCACCATGTAGATGCTGCCCAAAAAGGTGACAAAGCAGCTAAAGACGGTCGCCACCACCAGCAGCGGGATATACCGCCACGCCTCGTTGAAGGCGGAGTCCCCGGACAGGGTCAGCACCATCATCACCGGCTTGCAGAAGAGGATCAGCCCGGCGGCGACGATGAACATCAGGCTCTGGTAGTTCTGAAACACCCGGCTGAAAAACTTGGCCCGCCCCGGGGTGCCACGCCCGCCGTCGGTCACTGCGGACAGCTGCCACGCCTCGGTGAAGAGGGTGGAGAAGAGCATGATGATATTCGGCACCTTGTAGGCGGCGACGTACAGCCCGTTCGCCGCGCTGCCGATCATCGCGGTGATGAACATATGGTCGCTGGTGTTGGTAATCCACCAGAACATACTCGTCGGGATCAGCGGGACCGCATACCGCAGCATCTGGCGCAGCAGCGTGCCGTCAAACCGGGACAGCCGGATATACCGGTGCAGCCGTGCGACGGTGAACAAAAAGAGGGCCGAGCACAGGTCTGCCGCCGCCGTCGCCAGCACATAGCCGTAGATGCCCCAGCCGAAGCCGGCGATGAACAGGATGATGAAGAAGAGGTAAAGGCAGGTGTTCAGCACGCCGTCCACCGCATACAGCCGGATATACTGTTTTGCCCGCACAAATTGGCTGCACAGGTTGCGCAGGATGCTCATGATGACATAGGCATAGAGCAGCGCGGTGTAGTCGCTCATCCCCGGGATGCGGGATACCAGCGGCCAGCAGGCAAAGAAAATTGCAATCCCGACCAGCTCGGCAAGCAGCCCGCCGGTAAAGACCGCCGCCTTGTCGTATGCCTTGTCCAGCCCGTAGCGGATGACGGCATTTGCCACCCCGACCGAGACCACCGGCAGCAAAAGCTGCGCATATTTTGTGATGAGGTCCGCATCGCCAAATTCCCCCAGACCGAACATCCGGGTGAAGAAGGGCATCAGCAGGAAAGAGAGAATCTTGCTCGAAAAGGAACTGATCGCAAACAGCAGGGTATTTGAGACCAGCCGTTTGTATTTGTCCAAGAGATCACCTGCGTTTTCCGGCCCATCAAGGCGGAGCTGTCCGCATCCGGGCCGTGCGTTTTTCGGTCTTGATCGGGAACCGCCGTCCGGCGAGCGCCGCGGGGAAAAACCGCTCGATCAGACCGTTTTGGGCTATTTTACCACAGAATGGGGATTTTTCCAACCGCACCGGGCGCAAAATCCCCTTTGCAAAGCGCGTCTGCTCACCGCAGCAGGCCGCGCAGCAGTGCCCGCCGCCGGCGGTTATCCGGCAGCAGCCGGTCAAGCGCCTGATGAAAAGTCTTTCCGTGGTCGGGATACCAGAAATGCAGATATTCGTGGAGGATCACATACTCCACCGCCTCCTGCGGGGCAAGGGCAAGCAGCCGATTGAGGGTGATTTCCCGCTTTGCCGGCCGGCAGCAGCCCCACATCGAGCGCAGCGTCTTGAGCCGGATTGCCGGCCAAGCGCCGATTGTCGGGGCAAAAAGCGGGTAGTACCGCTCGAGAAAGGGGGAAAAGACCGCCATGCAGGCATCGTCGTCCGGCGGCTCGGGCAGCGGCGCCGCTGGGGCGCGCTGCGCCTGCCGCTCCCTTGCGCGGGCGATCCAGTCCGCCCGCTGGCGCACAAAGCGCTCGACCTCGGCCCGTCCCACCCACCGCGGCGCGCTGACCGCCACCGAGCCGTCCCGCCGCAGGCGCAGATTGAGGTTTTTTACTTTTTTATAGGTCAGCTCAAAGCGGAGCGGCCCATCCGGGGTATCGACACAGCAGTCCATCCGGTTTTCTCCTCTGCAAAGCCGTTTATTTTCCTGCTATTATACCCCGCGGAGAGTTCTTTGGCAATTTCCATAGTAAATGTTGCGCAAAGCGGTGCTAAATTCTGCGGATAACACTCTTGACGTTTCTATATATAGTGCTTTATACTGATATAGCATTCAATATATAGTTTTTAACCCCAATATCTTGTGGTCCTTGGGCGGACGGGCACCACAGGGGATCACAGAGGAGGAATACGGCAGATGACCAAGGTTAAGACCATCGTCAAGCGGGACGGGCGCACCGTTCTCTACGACGAGACCAAGATCGCATCGGCGGTGCTCAAGGCGATGACCGCCGCCGGCAGCGAGGATCCCGTCGCGGCGGCCCGGGTGGCCAATGCGGTGGGCGACCACCTCTCGGTCGGCGGGGAGGATTGCTCCCCCACCATTGAGCAGATTCAGGACATGGTGGAAAAAGAGCTGATGCGGGAGGGATATACCGAGGCGGCAAAGCGGTATATCCTGTACCGGGAGAACCGCACCCGGATCCGGGAGGGCAAGACCTCGCTGATGCGGGCAATCGACGAGATCACCAACGTCGATGCGCGGCTCTCGGACATGAAGCGGGACAACGCGAACATTGACGGCAACACCGCGATGGGCAGTATGCTGCAGATCGGCACCACCGGTGCAAAGGCGTATAACGAGCATTACCTGCTGACCGAGGAGCAGCGGGTGGCCCACCACAACGGCGACATCCACATCCACGATTTTGATTTTTACGCGCTGACCACCACCTGCACCCAGATTGACCTGCTGCGGCTGTTCAAGGACGGTTTTTCGACCGGCCACGGTTTCCTGCGGGAGCCGCAGAGCATCGCGAGCTATGCGGCGCTCGCGGCGATTGCGATTCAGTCCAACCAGAACGACCAGCACGGCGGGCAGGGCGTGCCGAACTTTGACTACGCGATGGCGGAAGGGGTCGGCAAGACCTTTGCCAAGACCTATGTCCGCAAGCTGACCGAATCGCTGGAGGATTTGACCGGTGCGCTGGACGAGGGCGATTTTGTCAAGGAGCTGGTCGATGCGGTCAGCGCCCGGCTGGGTGCAGGGCCGCGGCTGGTCAACGCCGCAGACCCCGGCAGTGCGGACCTGTTTGACCGTGAGGTCACCGGTGCGCTGGCTGAGAGCGGAAAGCTCGTGTTTGACGAGGCGGCGCGGATTGTCGCCTCCTCCCGTCGGCGGGCGGAGAAGTCGACCGACCGGGCGACCTATCAGGCGATGGAGGGCTTTGTCCACAACCTGAACACGATGCACTCCCGCGCCGGCGCACAGACCCCGTTTTCCAGCATCAACTACGGCACCGACACCAGCCCCGAGGGGCGGATGGCGATCCGCAACATCCTGCTTGCGACCGATGCCGGCCTCGGCCACGGGGAGACGGCGATCTTCCCGATCCATATCTTCAAGGTCAAGGAGGGGGTCAACTACAACGAGGGGGATCCCAACTATGACCTGTTCAAGCTGAGCATGAAGGTCAGCGCCAAGCGGCTGTTCCCCAACTATGTCTTCCTCGACAGCCCCTTTAACCTGCAGTACTACAAGCCCGGCCACCCCGAGACCGAGGTCGCCACGATGGGTTGCCGCACCCGGGTGATGGGCAATGTCTATGATCCCAGCCGGGAGATCGCCTATTCCCGCGGCAACCTCTCCTTCACCTCGATCAACCTGCCCCGCATTGCGCTTGAGAGCCACGGGGACGAGAAGTTGTTCTATGAAAAGCTCGACGCGATGATGGAGCTCGTCGCGCGGCAGCTGCTTGACCGGTTCGAGATTCAGGCCCGCAAGCGGGTTTACAACTTCCCCTTCCTGATGGGGCAGGGCGTCTGGCTTGACAGCGAAAAGCTCGGCCCGAACGACGAGGTGCGGGAGGTCTTAAAGCACGGCAGCCTCTCGATCGGCTTCATCGGCCTCGCCGAAACCCTGACGGCCCTCTACGGACACCACCACGGCGAGAGCGAGGAGATGCAGCAAAAGGGCCTTGCGATCATCGGCCATATGCGGGAGTTCTGCGATAAAAAGGCGGCGGAGACCCACCTCAACTTCGGCCTGCTTGCCACCCCCGCCGAGGGGCTGAGCGGCCGGTTCATCCGGATGGATCAGAAGCGGTACGGCAAGATCCCCGGCATCACCGACCGCGAGTATTACACCAACAGCTTCCACATCCCGGTCTGGTACAACATCTCGGCCTATGACAAGATCCGGCTCGAGGCGCCCTACCACGCGCTGACCAACGCCGGGCACATCAGCTATGTCGAGCTGGACGGGGACACCGCCAATAACGTCGAGGCCTTTGAGACGGTGGTCCGCTGTATGCACGACGCCGGGGTGGGCTACGGCTCGATCAACCACCCGGTCGACCGCGACCCGGTCTGCGGCTATGTCGGGGTCATCGGGGATGTCTGCCCCCGCTGCGGCCGCCGGGAGGGCGAGTCGGTCAGCGCGGAAAAGCTGGCCGAGCTGCGGAAAAAATATCCCGGGATGCCCCATTTCTGCGGCTGTGAATAACGCCGCGGCGCACAATTTACATCATTTAGCTGCATGGAGATAAAAAAAGGAGGTTTTCTTATGGCACTGCAGGAGAAGAAAGAGATCGGCAAGGACGTTGGCTTTGAGCGGATCCGCCGGATCACCGGCTATCTGGTCGGCACGATGGACAAGTGGAACGACGCCAAAAAGGCGGAGGAGCGCGACCGGGTCAAGCACGGTCTGACCCGATGATTCGGCTGGCCGGCATTGCCGATGACTCGATTGTAGACGGGCCGGGCATCCGGGTGACCGTCTTTGGACAGGGCTGTCCGCACCATTGCCCCGGCTGCCAAAATCCCGAGACCTGGGCCTTTGAGGGCGGCCTCGAGACGGAGGAGGAGGCGCTTGCCGACCGCATCCGGCAGAATCCCCTCGCCAAAGGGGTGACCTTTTCGGGCGGGGAGCCATTCGCGCAGGCGGCGGGCTTTGCACGGCTGGCCGAGCTGTTGCGGGCGGATTACGAGCTGGCCGCCTATACCGGCTACACCTTCGAACAGCTGTTTGCGATGGAGGACCCGGCGGTGAAAAAACTGCTCTCGCTGCTTGACATTCTGGTCGACGGGCCGTTTGTCGAGGCGGAGCGCAGCCTCTCTCTGCGGTTCCGCGGCAGCCGCAACCAGCGGATCATCGACCTGCCCAAAAGCCTTGCCGCCGGCAGGGCGGTGGAGTGCACCGCCGAGCGGTGGACGGGCATCGAAAATTGAACTTCAGACCGGTTTCTTTACAGAAGCCGGTCTTTTTTAGAAAGTGAGGCGTTTTATGCTTCAGGATATTCTGCCCCACCAGCTGGACATCGCATTTCATCCCGTAGCGCCGCGGCCGGACAGCCTTGTTCTGGCCTTTGACGGGGAGCAGCTGCTTGCCGCCCGGCGGGAGGAAGGGCTGCTGCTGCCCCGCCTTGCCGCCCAGCCGTGGGCCTTTTCGGACAGCCTGCTGCTCGGTTTTTTTGCCGAGCTGGATGGGCCAGACGCGCTCACGCTGCAGCGCAGCGAGCTGTCCGAAGCCGCGTGGATCCCCCGCGCGCAGATCCGCCATCAGCCGGAGGACTTCAGCCTCACCGGGGAGCTGGTTGACCGGTTTGTCCGGGGGGAGATGCCCCGCTGAACAGCAGGCAGGCAAAGCGCCGGACAGGATGCCGCGCGGGACTTCCCCCTCGGCATAGGCCGCCTGATTAGGGAACGCTGGCGCGGCCCTTTGTGCATAAAAACAAAAAAAGAGAGACCCCGCAGGGTCTCTCTTTTTTGCTTGCCTTAAACGGGATTGCCGATCAGCCCTTCATCTTCTCAAAGGCCTTCTCAAAGTCGGCGATCAGATCCTCGACATCCTCGCAGCCGACCGAGAACCGGATCAGGTTGCCGTAGGCGGACTTGGGGAACATCAGGGTGACCACATCGCCCAGACTGGTCGCGACAGGCGGGATGGTGGTCGCATCGGCGAACTTCGCCATCTCCTCATAGCCGCCCTTCAGGTGGACGCAGAGCATCCCGCCGAAGCAGTCGTGCAGGAACATCTTCTTGGCCAGCTCGTGCTGAGGATGGCTCTCCAGACCCGGATAGGTGACATAGTCGACCTCGGGACGGGCCTCAAACCACTTGGCGAGGGCGAGGGCGTTGGCAGACTGCCGCGCCACCCGCAGGCCGAGGGTCTTGACACCGCGCAGCGCCAGCCAGGCGTCGAACGCGCTGATGTGGCAGCCGAGGTTGTCGCTGTAATACCGCACCCGGTCGACATCCTCCTTGCGGCCGGCGACGACGCCGCACAGCGCATCGCCGTGGCCGACATAGTACTTGGTGCCGGAATGGACGACCATATCGGCGCCCAGATCCAGCGGCCGCAGCACATAGGGGGAGAGGAAGGTGTTGTCCACGATGAACTTGCAGCCATGCTCGTGGGCGAGCTTGGCGATCTCAGGCAGGTTGGCCAGCTTGAGGCGGGGGTTCGAGAGAACCTCGAGATAGATCACCTTGGTGTTGGGGCGCATCGCGTTTTTGATGTTCTCGAGGTCGAGGATCTCCACCCGGGAGGTCTCAATCCCCTTGGCCGGCAGGATGTCGGCGAACATACTGGCGGTGCACATAAAGGTGTCGTCCGAGCAGATGACGTGATCCCCGGCGTTCAGGTTGGAAAGCAGCGCGTTGCTGATCGCCGCCATGCCGCAGGAGCAGATGAACGCATCCTCAGAATGCTCAAGCGCCTTGACCTTCTCGGCCAGCGCGTCGGCGGTGGGGTTGGTGGTACGGCTGTAAATGTAGACCCCCGGCGCCCACTCGGCACCCTCGGCGAGCTTCTGGTCGTACTCCTCGGCCGTCTCATAGCCGTAGGTGCTGGTCTCATAGATGGGGGTGTTCATCGCGTGGGTAATCGGGTCGGGCGCATCCCCACACTTGATGGCACGGGTGTTAAAGTTCATCTTGCTGAAATCGGTATCGTATCTGCTCATCGTCGTCCTCCTTGTTTAAAAAAGGTTGTCCGGATTTTTGCCACAGACATTATACCCCATCCGCATCCGTTTCGCAAACCTATTTTTGCCGCTTTGGCAGATTTTTTCTTTGGCGCGGGTTCACTGTTCAGAAGGGGCGAAAAAGGTCCGGCCGGCGGTTACTCCAGAACGCTGCCCTGCACGCCGTCGATGCCGGCCGCCGCGAGCGCGACCATCAGGGTCAGCTGCGGCATCTGCCAGGTATCCTTGACCGGGAACCGCTCCTTGGCGGCGTTGTGGGCAAAGACGTCCGGGCCGCCGTCGCCGATGCAGACCGCCGGCAGGCCCATCCCGATGGGGATCGAGGCGTTGGTCGGGCCGCCCTCGACGAGGCGGGGCTTGTTGCCCAGATACTCGATAGCGCTCCAGGTCGCCTCGACCAGCGGGTCATGCTCGCCCAGAGACCCCGCCTTGACGTCAAAGTAGGTCTCGACCGAGTAGGTGATGGTGTCCTTGCCCCAGCGGGCGGTCTCCTCGGCGCAGGCCTCCTCGATGCAGCGGAAGATCTCCTTGTCCAGCGCCTCCAGCTCGGCCGCGCCGTTCGAGCGGTAGTTGATCTTGATCGAAGCCTCGGGCACAATGGCGTGGATCGCCGCATCGGTGCCGGCGTGGAAGTTCGAAACCGCAAAGGTGGTCTTGGGGTAATCGGGCACCTTGAGGTCAGCGATCTTGGCGACCGCCCGCGCCGCGGCGTGCAGCGGGTTTGCGATCTCGCCAAAGGCCATGTACGCGTGGCCGCCGATGCCGTGGAAGGTGATCTTCAGCGTCTTGATGCCGGTGGACTGGTAGATGATCCCCTCAGCGCCGCAGCCGTCCATGTGGATGCTGGCGTCGATGTCCTTGTTCTCGCCGAAGAAGGCCGCCGCGCCGCCGAAGGCGCCGATGCCCTCCTCCTGCACCGTGCCGAGGAAGACCAGATCCCCGTCGGTCTCGATGTCGGCCGCGTCCAGCGCCCGGATCAGCGAGAGCTCGGCGGCCAGCGCGCGGGTGTCATCCACGATGCCCGGGCAGTAGACATACTCCCCGTCAAAGGTCGGCTCGAGCGGGGTGTCCAGACTGTAAACGGTGTCCATGTGGCCGTCGATGACCACCTTCGGGCCGTTGCCCTTGCCCTTGCGCACGCCAATCGCATTGCCCGCCGCGTCGATATGGACGTCCGAGAGGCCAAGCGCGCGGAACTGCTCGGTCATATAGGCCGCCCGCTTCTCCTCATGGAAGGTCGGGGAGGCAATCTTCGCGATGGTCACCTGCTCCCGCACGCACCGCTCGTGGTCCGCCTTGAGGAACTCCAACGCTTTCTGCACCTTTTCGCTGCCGGTGATGGCTGCCATTGCGGCCGCTCTCTTTTCGCTTACCGTGTAGTCCATTTTATCCGTCTCCTTCTATGGTTTTTCCGCTCTGCATCGGCTGCAAAAGCGGTTGGTCCCGATTTGTTTTGTGCCCGTGGGCGGAGGGTTAGGAGCTTTTCTCCTCACCCTTGAGCGGGCGGCCGCAGCTGGGGCAGAATGTGTCCCCCTCGGTGTAGACGGCGCCGAAGCCGGGGCATTCCCGCCGCCCGTTCAGCAGCTCCAGCCGGTGCAGGATATCCGAGATCTGCATCTCCCGCTCGCCCACCTGTCCCAGCAGCGACTCAATCCGGTGCTCGGCGCTCTCGCCGCCCTGCGGCCAGTCGCCGGAATTCATCAGATAAAAGGTCCGGCCGATCTCGCTGAAGCGGGATTCGCACTCGCTGCGCAGCCGCATCAGGTCCAGGCGCAGCTTTGCCTCGTCCTTCTTTTCCCCGACGATCCGTCCCGCGCCGGTCACGGCGTCCTTTGCGCCCTCGGCAACTGCCGCTGCGCGGTCCGCCATCTCGTACAAAAAGCGTTTTACGCTGGAATCCATCCTTCATCCTCCGTCCTGTTTGGTGTTGGTGGGCGGCGCCCATGCCGCCCAATCAATTATAGTATAGCATCTTTTTGTGGTGTTTCCAGCCCCGGCGGCCGTTTTCTTCTTTTTCTCATGGGCCCGCTCCCCCAATCTGTGCGGCGGGCGGGAAAAAGGGGGCGATTGTCCCGCGCCGGCAAAGGGTGTATAATGGAAAAAACGCTGCGGTGCGGCAGGGGGAGGCGTCAGATGGACCGGGTGATTTTACACTGCGACTGCAACGCATTTTACGCCTCGGTCGAGCTGCTGGAATACCCGCAGCTGCGCGATCAGCCGGTTGCGGTGGGCTGCGACGACGGCAGCCGGCACGGCGTGATTCTGGCAAAAAACGAGCCGGCCAAGCGGCTGGGGATCAAGACGGCCCAGACGGTCTGGCAGGCGCGGCGGCTGTGCCCGTCGCTGGTGCTGTTGGCGCCTCACCACGAGAAATACCGCCAGATGAGCCGGCGGATCAATGCGATCTACGGCGAGTATACCGATCTGGTCGAGCCGTTCAGCGTCGATGAGAGCTGGCTCGATGTGACCGGCAGCCTGCACCTCTTTGCAAAGAGCGGCGGCGAGCTGGCCGACCAGCTGCGCGCGCGGGTAAAGCGGGAGCTGGGCATCACCATCTCGGTGGGGGTGTCCTACAACAAGGTGTTCGCAAAGCTCGGCAGCGATTATAAAAAACCGGATGCAACTACCGTGATCCCCCGGGGGGCCGAGCGGGAGATCCTCTGGCCGCTGCCGGTGGAGAATATGCTCTTTGTCGGTGCGTCCGCGGCGGAACGGCTGCGGCGGCTGGGGATCTGCACCATCGGGGACCTCGCCGCCGCGGACGAGGCGCTGCTGACCGGCGCACTGGGCAAGCTGGGCGCCACGCTGCGGACCTATGCCGCCGGTCTGGACGACGCGCCGGTCCGCCGGCAGGGGGAGACGGAACCGGCCAAGAGCATCGGCAACGGGATGACCTTCCGGCGGGATCTTTTGGGCAGAGAGGACATCCGGGTCGGGCTGGGCTATCTCACCGAGGAGGTCGCGTCCCGGCTTCGCCGCGCAGGGCTGAGGGCAACAGCCGTCGGGGTCAGCATCAAGGACCCGGCGCTGCGCAGCATCTCCCGCCAAAGGCAGCTGCCGGATGCCACCGACCTCGCGCGGGAGCTGACCGCCGCGGCCCTTTCGCTGGTCCTTGCAAACTGGGACCCGAGCCGCCCGATCCGGGCGCTGACCGTCACCGCGTTCGGGCTGACCGACCGGCCGACGGCGCGCCAGACCAGCCTGTTTGACGACCCCGAGGAACAGCCCCGGCGGGAAAAGCGGGAGCGGTTGGAGCAGACCCTCGACGGCCTGCGGGAGCGGTTCGGGGCCGAGGCGGTGCTGGCCGGCGGGGTGCTGGGCAGCGATCTTGGTCTGGCGGAAAACAAGGCCGCACAAAAGAAAAATCCGGCCCCAAAACAGGGTGGAGATAACACTTCCGCCGCCGGCGGAGGGAAGGAGAAAACAAAATGGTAAAACACATTGTATTCTGGAAGCTGCGGGACGACTGCGACAAGCCTGCCGCAATCAGCGAGATCGCCGAGGGCCTGGAGGGGCTGGTCGGGATTGTGCCCGGGCTGACCCATGCCGAGGTGCGGGCGGCCTATGTCGGGGATTACGACGCGGTGCTGTACAGCGAGTTCACCGACCGGGAATCCGCCGCGGCCTATCAGACCCACCCCGCCCATCTCGAGGTCAAAAAGGTGGTCCACAGCTATGCGGTCGGGCGCGCTGCCTGCGACTACGAGCTGTGATGTAAAGCGAAGAAAAGGGCTGCTGTTCCCGCGCCGTTTCGGCCGGGTCCGACGGCTCTTTTTTTGCCGTCCCGTCATCCCGCGCACAGGGAAACGCTGCCGCAGACGGCCGCTTTCTCTGCGGTCAGGGGCGGGCGCCGCGTTGTAAGGATACGGTGCGGGGCGGCGGCGCCCTTTGCGGGGATGCGGAAATCCCTTTTTTTATGGGGGGGAGAGCTGGAAACTTTTGCCCGCCCCGCGCATACCCTTTTAGGGTTTCTCCCGCTGCAGCGGTATGCTATACTGAGAAAAAAGGCTGATTTTGTTGGATGGGAAGGGGGGCATCCCGTTGCGAGCCCGCATCAAACTGTTTTTCTTTTTTCTGATTCTGATTACCGCGCTGGTCGCGCTGGGCCTTGGCGCGCTGTTGCTGGGGATTTTTCCTCTTGCGCGGCCTTATACTGTGGAGGGGCCGGTCGTCGCGCTCTCGCTGCCGGTCTCGGGCGAGGGCGGCCTGCGTGCTGCGATGGAGGGAAAGCAGGGGGAGCAGCGGGCCGAGGATGCGCTGCGCCCCCTTGTGCGGCAGGCGGCGGACGCCGGTGTAAACACCCTGCTGGTTGAGCTGACCGACCCGGAGAGCGGGCGGGCGCTCTTCGCGGATGAGGCGCTCGACCCGCTGCTGGAGGGGGCCGACCTGCTCGAGCTGATCTGCCGCCTCGCAAAGGAGGCAGGCATCCAGACCTTTGTGCTGGCGGACCCCGCGGCGCTGGACACGCAGCTGGGCGCAAAGGCGGAGGAGGATCCGCTGGCCGAGCGCTGTACCCGCCTTTTGCGGCGCTATCCCATCGCGGGGCTGGTCCTCTCTGCCGGCGGCGGGGAGAACGACCCGATATCCCTCGGTCAGCGGATCGGCAGGCCGCGGGGCGGCCGGACGCTGGGGCTGCTTGTTGATGCGGAGGATTCCCCTCAATTGGCCGCCGGCGCAGAGGAATTCTCAATGCTGCTGGTTCGGACCGATGATCCCGGCCTGCTCTTTGATTGGCGGGCCGCTTGTCCCGATGCCGCGGTGCTGCCCGCCCCGGCGGAGGGGGCGCTTGGCGTCGAGACGGGGATGCTGCGCCGCCTTTGCTACGCGGGGGAACTGGAGGGCGCGCTGCTGGGGGATCTTGCCGCGGCGGCGGATGATCCCGGCCGTATCGGCTTATCGGTGAGTTATTTTGATGACCCGGTCGAGGCGCAGGGGATCGCGCTGCCCCAAACCCTGATCCTCAGCTATCCCGCCGACGGGGCGGTGACCACCGCGCAGAGCATTGTGCTGCTCGGGCTCAGCGATCCCGCGCTGCCTCTTTCCATCTCGGCGGATTCCGAGGTGCAGAGGTCTGCAGGAGGCGCTTTTGCGGCTGAGGTGGCGCTGGAGGAAGGGGAGAACGAGCTGACCGTCACCCAGCCCGGCGGGGACAGCCTGACGGTGACGGTGGTGTATAAAAAACCTGTTCCCTCGACCGGCACCGCCGGCCCGCGGCCGGATACCCGTCTGGATGATGCGCTGGAGGGGCGGTATGTAGAGGTGATCCCGCAGCTCACCTCGGCCCTGACCAATCCGGACAGCGACGGGGCGATCGCGATGACGGTTCGGCAGGGGGCGCGGGCAAAGATCCTCGGCACCGTAGAGACGGTGCGCAGCGGGGCGATTGTGCAGGCCTATCTACTGGCCAGTGGGGATTATCTGCTCAGCGGGAATGCGCAGCTGCTGGAGGAGGATGCCGCTGCCCGATTCTCCGCGCCGGTGGTGACCGAGGAGGAGGACGGCGCGCTGACAATTGCGCTCAGCGGCGGGACACCGCTGTGCTATGACCGCCTTGCGGACGGCCGGCTGGTGCTGGAGCTGTATGACGCGGCGCTCGATTTCGATCCCGCGCTGTTCGAGAATGCGTTTGTCACAAATGCGCAGGCTGAGCCGCTTGGAGAGGAAGCGGAGGGCACCCGGCTGACACTGACCCTCTCGCAGGAGAATCCTCTTTGGGGATATGATATCAGCTATGCAGACGGGCAGACGCTGCTTTATCTGCGCGGTGCGCCCGCTGTCAGCGGTGAGCCGGGACGCCCACTGGCCGGCGTGACGGTGCTGCTCGACCCCGGGCACGGCGGCAATGACCCCGGCGCGCTCGGGATCGGCGGCGGCGCGGGGGTGGCCGAAAAGGAGATCAATCTCGCCCTCGCCATCGCGGTGCGGGATCGGCTGCAGCAGCTGGGTGCGGCGGTGGAGATGACCCGGGCAGAGGACGATGCGCTGACACTGCAGCAGCGGTGGGAGACCGCGCAGCAGCTGCGGCCGGATTTCTTCCTCTCGCTGCACCACAACAGCACCGCCCTGATCCGGAACACCGAGGGGGCGGCAGGGGTCGAGGCCTATTACTTTGAGCCGGGCAGCGCAAACTTTGCCGCCGCGCTGCTCGACGCGGTCTCGGGTGCGACCGGCCGCGCGGCGGATAAGCCGAGCTGGGATTACTTCTATGTGACCCGGATGACCTGCGCGCCGGCGGTGCTCTTTGAGTTCGGATATCTGGTCAACCCGGAGGAATTTGAGGGCTGTGTCGATTCAGATACAATCCGCGTGGCAGCCGACGGGGTGGCGGAGGGGATTATCCGCTGCCTCGCGTCCGGCTGAGCGGGAGAGAACTGCGGCAGGCTGAATATCTCGATTCGTAAAAAGGAAAAAACAGCGGGACACGGGCCATATCGGCCTGTGCCCCGCTGTTTTTATGAAAAAGGACCCCTCCTCAATGCGAACCCCTATATCAACCGGCTGTGCGCGTGGAAAAGGGACTCACGCGCCCGCCGCGGTCTGCGCAAACTGGCTGTTGTACAGCCGGGCATAGGCGCCGTTTTTGGCCAGCAGCTCGTCATGGGTCCCCTGCTCCACAATCCGCCCCGCCTCCATCACAAGAATGCAGTCGGCACTGCGGATGGTCGAGAGCCGATGTGCCACCACGAAACTGGTCCTGCCGGCCATCAGGGTGTCGAACGCCCGCTGGATCCGCGCTTCGGTGCGGGTGTCGATGCTGCTGGTGGCCTCGTCAAGGATCAGCATCGGGGGATCAGTGAGCAGGATCCGGGCGATGCAGAGCAGCTGCCGCTGCCCCTGAGACAGCCCCGCGCCTCCGCCGGTCAGCGGGGTGTCATACCCCTGAGGCAGCCGGCGGATAAAGCTGTCGGCGTGTGCTGCCTTCGCGGCGGCGACCACCTCCTGCTCGGTGGCATCAGGCCGGCCGTAGGCGATATTCTCCCGCACTGTGCCCGAGAAGAGCCAGCTGTCCTGCAGCACCATGCCGAAACCGGCGCGCAGACTGTCCCGGGTCAGGAAGGTGATCGGATGGCCGTCCACCAGAATCTCGCCCCGGTCAGGGTCATAAAACCGCATCAGCAGGTTGATGACGGTGGTCTTGCCGCAGCCGGTCGGGCCGACCAGAGCAATGTGCTGGCCCGGCTTTGCCGTCAGATTGAGATCCCGGATCAGCGGCCGGTCGGGCCGGTAGGAGAAGTCCAGATGCCGGATTGTGACCTCGCCGCGGCAGTGCTCCAGCTTTTTGGCGTCGGGACTGTCCGGCTGCTGCGCCGGCAGGTCCAGCACCCGGAACACCCGCGCTGCGCCCGCCAATGCGGCCTGAAATTCCGCCGCGACCCCGGAGATCTCGTTGAAGGGCTTGGTATACTGGTTGGCATAGTTCAAAAAGCTGGTCAAGCCGCCCACCGACAACCCGCCGGAGATGACGGTCAGCGCGCCGGTCAGCCCGACGGCCGCATAGACCGCGCTGTTGACAAACCGGGTGCAGGGATTGGTCAGTGCGGAGTAGAACTGTGCGCGCACCCCGTAGTGGTAGAGCCGGGTGTCCAGCCGGTCAAATTCCGCCTCCGCCTGATCCTCGCGGCCAAAGGCCTTGACCACCTTCTGCCCGTCGATCATCTCCCCGGCAAAGGCGGTCAGTTTACCCTGTGCTTCGGCTTGACCGGTGAACATCGCGTGGATATGGTTTGCAATAAAGCTGGCCACAAAGAGGGAGAGCGGGGTCAGCACCACGACCACCAAAGCGGTGAGGACGTGCAGCCGGAACATGAACAGCAGGGTGCCCAGAATGGTCAGAATGCCGGTAAAAATTTGGGCAAAGCCCTGCAGCAGCCCGGTGGAGAGCTGGTCGATGTCGTTGGTCATCCGGCTGACAAAATCGCCCCGCGGGGTGCCGTCGATTGAGGAGAGCGGCAGCCGGCTGATCTTGTCAAACAGCGCGCCGCGCAGCTGCTGGACGGTGCGATAGGTGACGGTATTGGTGCAAAGGGTCATCAGCCAGCCGCACAGCGCGCTGCCGGCCGCCGCCGCAGCCAGCTGGATCAAGACCGGCAGCATCCCCGCGAGGTCGACGCAGCCCGGGCCGACGACATGGTCCAC